>CAISUK010000710.1 GCA_903888645.1 uncultured Pseudomonadota bacterium
AGCGCAGTCAGGCCGGCGAGGCCTCGGCGCTGTTCGGCGGTCTGCAGCAGGCCGTCATGGAAAAAGATGCGAAGCGTATTCGCGACATTTCCTCGGTGCTGACCGACAAATATTCCGGCACCGCGCAGGCGGCGATGGCGGCGCTGCTCACCGCCAAAGCCCAGGTCGATGCGGGTGACCTGAAGAACGCCCGGGCGATGCTGACTTGGGCAGCCGACAATGCCAAAGATGAGGCGATCCGCGATCTCGCCCGGCTCCGTCTGGCCAGTGTGCTGAGCGATGACAACGCCGCTGACGAGGCGCTTAAACAGTTGTCCGTCGATCCGTCGCCCGCTTTCGCTGCGCGTTATGATGAATTGCGCGGCGATATCCTGGCGAGTCAGGGCAAGGCGGCCGAAGCGAAAGCCGCCTATCAGGCCGCATTGGCAAAGGGCGAGGCGAATGCCAAGGAAGCAGCCGACACGCGCCGCAACGGCTATCGCGAAGTGCTCAAGGCCAAGCTCGAATCACTCGGCGGTGCGGCTAAATGAACGCCGCCATGATGCGTCAACTGCTGGTTGCCGGGGCGTTGGCGGCGTGCCTGTCGGCCTGCTCGACCCTCGATGCGATCAACCCTTTCAGTTCCGCCAAGCCCAAGCTCAAGCCGGCTGAACTTACCCCCCTGGCGGCATCGGCAGACCTGACTTCAGCCTGGCAGTCGTCCGTTGGTGCTGCAGGCGAATACGTATTTACTCCCGTCGTTGTCGGCGATAGCGTTTATGCCGCCGGTCATGACGGCAGCTTGAGCCGTTTTGACGGTGGCCGGCAGGTGTGGCGGATTGCCGTCGGACAAGCGGTTTCCGGTGGTGTCGGTGCCGATGCCAAGCTGGTCGTGGTTGGCACGGCCAACGGCGAAGTCCTGGTATTCAACGCCGCCACCGGCGCGGCAGCCTGGAAGGCCCGGGTCAGCTCGGAAGTGCTCGCCGCACCGGTGGTCGGCGACGGCAGCGTATTCGTGCGCAGCGGCGATTCGCGCATTACCGCGTTTGATGCGGCCGACGGCAAGCGCCGCTGGGTGTACCAACGCACGGCGCCAACCCTGACGCTGCGCAGTACCGTTGGTTTGACGCTGATTCCCGGCCGCGGCGTTGTCGCCGGCTTTCCTGGTGGCAAACTGGTGGCGATCGCCGGTAACAACGGCGCTGCGCTGTGGGAAGGAACCGTGGCATTGCCCAAGGGTTCTACCGAACTCGAGCGTGTCGCCGACATCACCAGTTCGCCAGTTATAGAAGGCCGCGACGTTTGCGCCTCTGCCTATCAAGGCCGCGTTGCCTGTTTCGAGCTGGCTTCCGGCAATGCGCTGTGGACGCGGGAATTGTCATCGAGCGCCGGCGTCGACATGGACAGCAAGTACGTTTACGTCAGCGACGACAAAGGTGCCGTGCATGCACTGGACCGCAGCAACGGCGCCAGCATCTGGAAGCAGGACAAACTGGCCAATCGCGGCCTGTCCAGGCCATTGGCCCTCGGTAACAAGATTGCCGTCGCCGATGCGCAAGGCTTCGTTCACCTTCTCCGCCGCGAAGACGGCGCCTTCGCGGCGCGCGTCGCCAGCGACGGCAGTGCCATCGTGGCCGAACCGCAACACCTGAAGGACGGCGGTCTGGCCGTGCAGACGAAGAACGGCACTCTGCTGGCGCTGAGCGTTCGCTGACGGATGTCGATCCGCCAACAGTGAAACCTACCCTTGTCATCGTCGGCCGACCCAACGTCGGCAAGTCGACGCTTTTCAATCGCCTGACGCGTAGCCGTGATGCCCTAGTCGCCGATCAACCAGGCTTGACTCGCGACCGCCACTACGGGCAGGGGCGGCTCGGTGGAAGGCCTTACCTGGTTGTCGATACCGGCGGTTTCGAACCGCTGGCGAAGGAAGGTATCGTCCAGGAGATGGCCCGCCAAGCCGAATCCGCCATTGCCGAAGCTGACATGCTGCTGTTTGTCGTCGACGGCCGCAGCGGGCTCGAACCCCAGGACAAGGACATTGCCGAGCGCTTGCGGCGGACCGGGCGGCCTCTGCTGCTGGTCGTCAATAAAGCCGAAGGCATGAATCGCCCGGTGGTGGCGGCGGAGTTCCACGAGCTCGGATGCGGCGATCCATTGGTCATTTCCGCTGCCCATGGCGACGGCGTCATGGAACTGGTCGAACTGGCCCTGGAGCCTTTTCCCGAGGCCGTCGAGGAGCGTGACGACGAGCACGGACCGCGGGTGGCGATCGCCGGCCGGCCCAATGTCGGCAAGAGTACGCTGATCAATACCCTGCTCGGCGAGGAGCGCGTCATCGCCTTCGACATGCCGGGTACGACCCGCGATGCAATCGAAGTGCCGTTCGAGCGCAGTGGCCGCAAATACACCCTGATCGACACGGCTGGGTTGCGCCGCAAGGGACGCGTCTTCGAGACCATCGAAAAGTTTTCCGTGATCAAAACGCTGCAGGCGGTCGAACAATCCAACGTGGTCATTCTCATGGTCGATGCCAGCCAGGAGATTTCCGACCAGGACGCCCACATCGCCGGGTACGCGCTCGAAGCCGGGCGCGCCATGGTCATCGCCGTCAACAAATGGGACGCGCTCGACAGCTATCAGCGTGACCGCATCAAGATCGATATCGGCCGCAAGCTGAATTTCCTCGGCTTTGCCAAGGTTCACTATATATCGGCCTTGCAGGGCGACGGCGTTGGCCCGCTCTTGGCCTCGGTCGATAAAGCCTATGCCGGCGCCATGGCCAAGCTGGCGACACCGAAGTTGTCGCGCGTGCTCATTTTGGCGGTGCAGAAGCAGGCGCCGCCGCGGCACGGCATTTTTCGTCCCAAGCTCCGCTACGCCCACCAGGGTGGCAGCAATCCGCCGATCATCGTCATTCACGGCAATGCGCTGGAGCACTTGCCGGCTTCCTATACGCGCTACCTGGAACGAACCTTTACCGAGGCCTTCCGGCTTGAGGGAACACCCCTGAGGGTTCAGTACAAGACCTCGAAAAATCCCTACGCGGATAAAACCACCTGATTCGATCCGGCTGGAAAGCCACGGCAAAATCGATTACAGTAAGCTTCCAAAACCAAAACAGAGGGCAGCCATGAGCAACAATAAAGGGCAAATGCTACAAGACCCGTTCCTGAACACGCTGCGGCGCGAGCATGTTCCGGTCTCCATTTATCTTGTCAATGGCATCAAATTGCAGGGGCAGATCGAGTCCTTCGACCAGTACGTCGTGCTGCTCAAGAACACGGTTACGCAGATGGTCTACAAGCATGCCATCTCGACCGTGGTGCCGGGACGCCCGGTCAACTTTGCGCAAGAGACCGCCGACGAGTGACGCAGTGTTCCGCCTGCGGGCGGCCGGGTTGAGCGCGAACCATGTTTGATCGCCCGGCGAGCGGCGAAAACGCAGTACTTGTGCAGCTTGATTTCGGCGCCGGTCCGGGTCGGCTCGGTGACTATGCCGAGCGCCTTGCCGAATTTCAGCTGCTTGTCACGAGTGCCGGCGCGCAGCCGCTGGCGATCGTTTCCGGCAAACCGAAGTCGCCCGACTCCTCCACTTATGCCGGCAAGGGCAAGGTGGCCGAGATCGCCGCAGCGGCGCGTAGCCAGGATGCCGATGTCGTCATCTTCAACCATGAGTTGACGGCCGGGCAGCAGCGCAATCTCGAAAAGGAGCTCGGCTGTCGGGTGGTCGATCGCAGCAGTTTGATCCTCGACATCTTCGCCCAGCGGGCGCGCAGTCACGAAGGCAAGCTGCAAGTCGAGCTGGCGCAGCTGCAACATCTGGCGACTCGCCTGGTGCGAGGCTGGACACACCTGGAGCGGCAAAAGGGCGGCATCGGCTTGCGCGGTCCTGGCGAAACCCAGCTCGAAACTGACCGTCGCCTGCTCGGCAAACGCGTTGCCCTCCTCAAGGAGCGCCTGGTCCGCCTGGAAAAGCAGCGCGCCGTGCGGCGCCGCGCGCGCGACCGACAGGCCTTGCTCTCGGTCTCCCTGGTTGGTTACACCAATGCCGGAAAATCCACGTTGTTCAACGCGCTGACCAAGGCCGGCGCCTATGCCGCGGATCAATTATTTGCGACGCTGGACACGACCTCGCGGCGGCTTTATCTGCCCGATGCCGGTCAGGTAATCATTTCCGACACGGTCGGTTTCATCCGCGATCTGCCGCACTCGTTGGTGGCCGCATTTCATGCCACGCTCGAGGAAACAGCCGGGGCTGACTTGCTGCTCCACGTCGTTGATTCGGCGAGTCCGGATCGTGACCAGCAGATCGCTGCGGTCGATCAGGTTCTAGGCGAAATCGGTGCCGCCGAAGTACCGCAAATTATTGTCTGGAACAAGATCGACGCCACCGCGGCGGACCCGGGAATGGAGCGAAATGAGTATGGTAGAATCGCCCGCGTTCGGCTCAGTGCGAGGACCGGCGCGGGCCTCGACAGTTTGCGCAGCGCCTTGGCGGAAGTGGCCCGCGATCATGCCGTCAGTGAACGCGTCGATGCTGCCTGATTATCTGCGTACACTTCTCCTTTCGATCATTCTTAGCGCAATTCCACCAGAAACGTACCTATGGTAATCACCGGAATCCTGATGTCTCTGAACGACCACGGCTGGGGAAACAACCCGGGTGGCGGTAAAGGTGGTGGTGGGGGCGGCGGCGGGCCACCCGATCTCGAAGAAATCTGGCGCGACTTCAATCGCCGTCTGGCCGGCTTCTTCAATAAAAAGGGCGGCGGCAATGACGGCGGTGGCGGCCAGATGCCGAAGATTTCACCACGGCAGTTTGGCGGTGGCGTTGGCCTGCTGATTGCGTTGGCCTTCGCGGTCTGGCTGTCCAGCGGTTTCTACATTGTCGATGCCAGTCAGCGCGGCGTGGTCTTGCAGTTCGGCCGCTTCAAGGAAACCACCGAACCGGGCTTGCGCTGGCGTTTGCCCTACCCGATCCAAAGCCATGAGACTGTGAACCTCACCGGCGTCCGTACCGTCGAGGTCGGCTACCGCGGTTCCGACAAGAACAAGGTCCTGAAGGAAGCATTGATGCTGACCGACGACGAGAACATCGTCAGCGTCGAGTTTGCCGTTCAGTATCTGCTCAAGGATCCGATGAATTACATTTTCAAGAATCGCAATCCCGACGACGCCGTCATGGGCGCCGCCGAAACGGCGATCCGCGAAGTGGTCGGCAAGAGCAAGATGGATTTCGTCTTGTACGAGGGTCGCGACGTCATCGCCGCCAATACGCAGAAGCTGATCCAGGATATCCTCGATCGCTATGAGACCGGCGTGCAGATTCGTTCCGTGACCATGCAGAGCACGCAGCCGCCGGAGCAGGTTCAAGCCGCCTTCGATGACGCTGTCAAAGCCGGGCAGGACCGCGAGCGGCAGAAGAACGAAGGTCAGGCTTATGCAAATGACGTGATTCCGCGCGCCCGCGGCACGGCTTCGCGCCTGTTGCAGGAAGCCGATGGCTACAAGGCACGTGTCATCGCCAATGCCGACGGCGAGGCGAGCCGCTTCAAGCAGGTGTTGACCGAGTACAGCAAGGCGCCGGAAGTCATGCGCAGCCGCCTCTATCTGGACACGGTGCAGCAGATTTATGCCAATACCAGCAAGGTGATGATCGATGCCAAGGGACAGGGCAACCTGCTCTATCTACCGCTCGACAAACTGATGCAGGCCACGGCAGCGCAGGTAGCAGCGCCGGCAGCGGAAGCACCAAGCGTTGTGCATTCGGTCAACCCGGCGATTTCGGCCGAAGTTCCGCCACAGATGGAGAAGCCGCCATTGGTTGAGAAAAGTAGCGATTACCGGTCGCGCTCGTCCATGAATTCGCGCGAGCGCGGAGACCGATGATGCGCGGCCACTTCTCCTTCCTCGCTGCCCTGTTGTTCAGTGTTCTCGCCATACTCGGCATGACCATGTTCACTGTGGACCAGCGGCAGTACGCCATCATCTTCCAGCTTGGCGAAGTCAAGGAAGTTATCACCGAACCGGGCCTTGCCTTCAAGTGGCCGCTGATTCAGAACGTGCGCATTTTCGAGCGGCGCATCATGACCATGGATTCGACGGAGCCGGAACGATTTCTCACTGCTGAGAAAAAACCGGTGCTGGTCGATTCCTATGTCAAATGGCGCATTCATGACGTCAAGCAGTATTACATCAGCGTCGGTGGCGACGAGATGGTGGCCAAGACGCGTTTGTCGCAGACCGTCAATTCCGGACTGCGCGAAGAATTTGGCAAGCGCCTCATTCATGACGTAGTCTCCGGCGAGCGCGAGAAGATCATGTCCGAGGTGCTGCGCAAGGCCGATGCCGACATGCGCAACATCGGCGTGCAGATCGTCGATGTTCGCCTGAAGCGCGTCGACCTGCCGCCCGAGGTTAGCGAATCGGTATATCGCCGCATGGAAACGGAGCGCAAACGTGTCGCCAACGAGTTGCGCTCGCAGGGTGGTGCCGATGCGCTCGCCGGCAGCCAAGCGCAGCATCACATCGGGCTCGCGGCCCCAGGCAATCAGCGTGCTGGTGCCGCTGCCGGCAGCGCGCCGCGCGGCCAGGATCTTGGTCAGCATGCCGCCACGACCAATGCTGGAACCGGCGCCACCGGCCATCGCCTCCAGCGCCGGATCGCC
>CAISUK010000711.1 GCA_903888645.1 uncultured Pseudomonadota bacterium
AATAACGCGGGGATTGGCGTCGAGTCGTTCTATCAGAAACGCGGGCATCGAATCGAACGCCAAGTATCGGTACAGGTGCTCGCGAATCATGCCCAGCGATTTTGCAAGCTTGGTTCTGCTTGGGAATAGCGATTCTATTCTTTGGATAGCTTTGCAGATTTCGTAATCCGACAGATCGGCCCGGTCCACGTTTTCACTGATTGCCATGATAGCCATATCCTCATCACAGCATTGGATGAGGTTCACTGGTATGACTTCTTTCCCGAGGAGTTTGAAAGCCCTCCACCTGCGCTCGCCGGCAACAATTTGGTATTCGTTAAGCCCTACCGCCCGCACTGTAATCGGCTGAATAAGCCCCATTTCGTGAATAGAATTCGCCAGTTCTTCCATTTCTTGGGCGGGAAATACCGTCCTCGGCTGGTAGGGGTTGGGCGAGATCTGCGCCACTGGGATTGACAATGGGTTTTCCGGATGGATACCAGTTTCTACAAGAGGGATGGTCTTTTTCTCGAATATTGGCATTGACTCGCCGGGCTTGTCTCTAGATATGGTTCCGGCATCCACGAGGCCGCTGACTTTGAGGGACTTTTTCACGATCGCTATGTCCTGATGTTTAGATGACCGGATGATCCGCGATGCGGATGTCATATTCCTTAACCAGTGACTTGGTCAGGTCGATCACGGCGCGTGCAGCGGTTGAATTTGGTTCGCGTTCAATAGCAGGCCCCGATTGCTCTTCTTTGAACAACTCTACCTGTCGCATGAAACTGCTTGCATGGGGAATGACGATGTCGCTCAACTGGTCTGGGTAGGTGGATGCCAGTGTTGTCAAGGCTTCCTTGCATGAGCTGTAGCTAGGGTGGTAGCCATTGGCGACGATATGGACATCCAAGTGGAATCCACGCTCGGAAAAGGCTGAATTCAACTCCGCGACGTTTGACGCAAGCACTTGCATGGCCTTGAGGGATTGGCCGTCTAGCCACACTACGGCAAGAATTTTCTGGCTCGCACACATGAATGCGTTGGTGAGTAAATTAGTTGAGGGGGCGGAATCAATAACTATCACGTCGTATCGCCCGAAAATATCAACATGAGTTTCCAAGAATTTTTTAAAAATGAATTCTCGGTTGGTTGTTCCCATCAGCCAAGTGTCCGAATTGGCAAGGGTGATGTCTGATGCGATCAAATCGAGCATGTGGTTGTTGTAAAGCGGGCGGATCGCGGCTTCTACGTCGATGGGTTCTTTCCTATGGAATCCGTACATCAAGTCGCCGATGTGTTCGATATTTTCGTTGGCCCAGTTGATGCCAAAGAGTCCTGTAAGCGACGCCTGAGGGTCGCCGTCAATCATCAGTACCCGGTGTCCAAACATGGCGAGAGTTGCAGCGACATTGCCGCAAATCACCGTTTTTCCGACGCCACCTTTTGACATTCTGCAATTGATGATCGGAGGTATTTTTCGCTCCCTATCTGCGTCGTAAGGCAGGTTCATCAGTTTTAGCCGGATATAGCGGATGTCGTCGGCA
>CAISUK010000712.1 GCA_903888645.1 uncultured Pseudomonadota bacterium
CGATCGCCGACCAGGCGCGCACCATCCGCATCCCGGTGCACATGATCGAGACCATCAACAAGATGAACCGGATTTCCCGGCAAATCCTCCAGGAAACCGGCGCTGAACCCGATCCGGCAACGCTGGCGATCAAGATGGAAATGCCCGAAGACAAGATTCGCAAGATACTCAAGATCTCCAAGGAACCTATTTCCATGGAGACGCCGATCGGCGACGATGACGATTCGCACTTGGGTGACTTCATTGAGGATCTGGCGACACTTTCGCCTGCCGAAGCGGCTTTGTACTCGAGCCTGCGTGATGCCACCAAGGAGGTTCTGGACAGTTTGACGCCGCGCGAAGCGAAGGTGCTGCGTATGCGTTTCGGCATCGAGATGAATACCGATCACACGCTTGAGGAAGTTGGGAAGCAGTTCGATGTGACGCGTGAACGTATCCGCCAGATCGAGGCCAAGGCACTGCGCAAGTTGCGCCACCCATCGCGTTCGGAGCGTCTGCGCAGCTTCCTGGATTCGGAAACCTGAGTATTTCGCGCCGGACTTGGTGCCGGTGTGACTTGGGCCGTTAGCTCAGTCGGTTAGAGCAGGCGACTCATAATCGCTTGGTCGCTGGTTCGAGTCCAGCACGGCCCACCAGTAGCGTCGGGGAATTGGCGCAGATTTAGCGCCAGACCTTGCTGTTTTGTCTTCGGTTTTGGCACAGCGTATTTTTTGGACAGTCAATCGCGGAGTTTCTTGCCGCAATATTCATTAAGGAATCGAAATGCACAACGCACCCATACTTCAACACCTGAAGAAGCACGGCCAGCAACTCGATTCCGAGATTGCCGCGGCAACCGGCATACCCCTACCCAAAGTGCGTATTTCCCTTTCGGACCTGTCGGCACGCGGCGAGATATCCAGGTGTAATGTGACCCGATTCGATGATGGCAAGCCTGTTGAGAGCATCCTTTGTCGGGTTGCCGGATTTATACCGCCATCGGCGCCAGGCCGGAAACCCGGCGTAAAAAGTTAGTCAAGACGATAGAGCACGGACTGTTCGGGCTATTTTCGCTGGCGCCGTCTTCTGGCGAAGGCAGCGTCAGCGGGCCGAAAGTTGGCTCGTATTGTTTGCACGCCTCGAATATTGCCCAAATAGACTTTGCCGAATCGTCGCTTGGCTGTTCTGCCTGCCCCAAAATCCTTGCTGCGGCGTAATTCTTCTCCGACGAAGAAGCAAACATAAAGTCCGCACCTCGCGAAAATTGTGCGCCGGTTGATTAAGTTGGCTAACTTCACCGCGCGTGGTTGTCAGGTAAAGAGATGCAACAACTTCCGTATTAGAATCACTGCCTAGATTCCTATCGTGAAAGTTGGACGCATGGACGTCGTTATCGTCGATGACACCCAGATTAACGTCACCTTGATGCAGGCGCTGATCAGCAAGGTGGATGGTTGCAAGCCCGTGTGCTTCACCGATTCGGCAGCCGGACTTGCCTGGTGTATTGATCGCGAACCCGATCTTGTGATCGTCGATTACATGATGCCTGCGCCTGATGGCATCGAGTTCATCCGGCGCCTGCGCGCGACCCCGGGCAAAGCCGATGTTCCCATTTTGATGGTGACGGCAGACCATGAGAAGGACGTTCGCTATCGCGCACTCGAAACCGGCGCTACCGATTTTCTGACGAAGCCGATCGATCGTATAGAGTTTCTTTCACGCGTCAGGAACATGCTGGCCATTCGTACCAGCCACCTGGTTCTGGCGAACCGGGCCGCCATTCTGGCTGATGAAGTGAGCAAGGCGACAGCCGTTATCCACCAGCGTGAACGCGAAACAATCTATCGTCTTGCCCGTGCTGCAGAGTTTCGCGATCCTGAAACCGGCGCCCACATTCAGCGCATGGCGCATTATTCGACGTTGATCGCTGGCCGCCTTGGCTGGGCTGAAGAGGCGTTGGATATGCTGTTGCAGGCAGCGCCAATGCATGATGTAGGCAAGCTTGGAACGCCCGATCATATCCTGCTCAAGCCGGGCCGGCTAACGCCGGAAGAATTCGGGATCATGAAAAAGCACACATCCATCGGCTGGGACATATTGCATGGATCGTCGTCGCCGATCTTGCAGCTGGCAGCCGAAATTGCCCTTTCGCATCACGAGAAATTCGATGGTTCTGGGTATCCGAATGGGCTCCGCGGCGACGACATTCCGCTCGCCGGGCGCATTGTCGCGGTAGCCGACGTTTTCGACGCACTCACCTCGCAAAGGCCTTACAAGAACGCTTGGGAGTTGGCGCGCGCCATCGAATTTCTGGAGCAGGGCCGCGATAGTCATTTCGACGCGACCTGCATCGATGCATTTCTTGGACAAATGGACGCGGTTCTGGAAATCCGCGAAAACTTTAATGACGGCCATCAGGGCTGACTTCGATGATGCGCTCAGCTGATTATCTGATCCGCCACGCAATCCCGAGGCAGACCTCGTGAATGCCGGATCGCCTCCTTATGACCGCGGGAAAATCCTGGAAAATCTCGGCGGAGACGAAGAACTCCTGGCGCAGATCGCCGAGATGTTCTTCAGCGAAGCCGAGAGCCGCGTTCGGGAAATTAGGGATTCCATCTCTAGCGGTGACGCCAAGGCATTGCACAGCGCCGCGCACAGTTTGAAGGGTGCCGTTTCCAACTTCGCCGCGGACCGCGCCACTGCAGCGGCGGCGGCTCTGGAGCAGTGCGGCAAATTGGCCGACCTGGCTGAGGCGGAACGGCTATTGGCAGAGTTGTCGAGCGCGGTTGACGAGGTGGTGACAGCGCTTCGTGCCGACTTTGGTCATCCCGTTTGATCGGCTGCCGCTATTCTCGCTCGATCAATTCCACTTTGTAGCCGTCGGGATCTTCAACAAAGGCAATCACAGTGTTGCCGTGCTTCATCGGCCCCGCTGGACGAATGACCTTGCCGCCACGGCGGCCAATTTCCTCGCAAGCAGCATAGGCGTCAGGCACGGCGATCGCGATATGGCCGTAGGCAGTGCCAAGTTCGTACTTTTCCACGCCCCAGTTATGGGTCAATTCCAGGACAGTACTGTCGGACTCGCCGCCGTAGCCGACGAAGGCCAGGGTGAACTTTCCGTCCGGGTAGTCGTCGCGGCGCAATAGCCGCATACCAAGCACTTCAGTATAAAAAGCCAGCGAGCGATCGAGATCGACGACGCGCAGCATGGTGTGGAGCAATCGCATTTTGCAGTCCTTTCAGATAATGGGCAGTTCGCCAGCCAGGGCTTTCAAGTCGCGCCTGGCGTTCTTCCAGTCGGGGAATATACGCGCGACTTCGGCCCAAAAGCGCGGGCTGTGGTTCATTTCGACAAGGTGGGCAAGCTCGTGTGCCACCACGTAATCGATGAGTCGCAAAGGCAAATGAATCAGTCGCCAGTTGAGGCGGATGCCGCTCTTTTCGCTGCAACTCCCCCAGCGCGTGCGTGCCGAGGACAGCAAAAGCGTTGGCGGTTCGCGCCCGAGTCGTGCCGCGTAGATTACCAGTCGTTCGCCGAATACCGAAAGCGCCCGACGCTGCAGGGCGCGACGTGCCAAAGCGTCGATATCGGCATCGGGCCGGGCGGCGATGATCAGCCGTTCGCCTTCCCAGCTAACGCGGTTGGCACCCACAGTCACGCTGACCTCGGATTCGCCGCCCAGCAGCGGCAGGCGCACTCCGTCTCGCACGGCCAGGTGACGCTGGCGATGGCTGCCCGCATACTGGTCGATCTTGCTCGCCACCCAGGCGGAATGACTGAGGATGAAAGCCTCGATCTCGGCGAGCGGCGAGTGGGGCGGGGCGCCGACCGTCAGACCGCGTTCGTCGATCGTCAATCCCAGATTGCGCCGGCGTCGTTGGCGCAACAGACGATAACTGACGATGCGCGTGCCGATCTGGACGTGGCGCAGCTTGCCTGGTTCCACCGGAGGCGACGGAATGCGGAACAGCGACAGCTGCTCGAAGAAGGGCAGGCTCACGCTGTCAGCCCGGCAAAAAGATCGTCGTGATGTTCAGTCGGTGCCGAAGCAGCGATCGCGCGGCCAACCACCTGATCGATAACCGCCACTGGCTGCTCTATCAACCGCCAGTGGAAGCGCAGGGTTCCAGTGGTGTCGGCCTGAGCCCAGTTGGCGCGGGCAGCAAACGACAAAGTCCAGCGCGGTGGCCGGCAGCCGAGGCGGTCGGCGTGGCGCTTGACCGCTGCTTCGATCAGACGACGTGCTTCGTCGCGCAGCCAGGCTTCAGCACAATCGCGAATCTGCCGGGCGGTTGGGTGCGGCGGCAGCGTGATATGAAGATTTGACCCTTCACGAACGGCAGCTTCCCTGCCGGTGCTCAAGCGGAGTGCCAAACCCGCACCGAGATAGGGCAGCCATTTGCCATCGAGCCATGGCGCCAGCGGGTCGGCCACCGCGGCATCAAGCCGCAGCGACAGTTGCGGGTTGCGCTTTTTCATGTTGATAGAACTGTGGGCTGATGCGGCGCATTTCGGCTTCCATCCAGGCTTCGGCCCGAGCGTTGACAATGTCTGCAGATAGACCCGCGGGGTTGATCGCCGGACCGTACTTGCAGGCGGA
>CAISUK010000713.1 GCA_903888645.1 uncultured Pseudomonadota bacterium
GCATTCTCGAAACACTGGCTGGGCAGGGGCGCACGATTCTGTTGACAAGCCATGACCCGTTGGTGGTCGAATCGTCGGTGGTTCAACGCGTGGTGATGCTGCGCGATGGCCGAATCGTGGGGGATCGCTGAATGCTGTTCCAGCCCGCGATTATCGCGCTCTTACTGGCTTCATCGGCCAGCGTCGCCATGCTCCTCGGAATCGCGCCATTCGCCGCCGATGTTATTCGTTACTGGGACATTACCAGCGGCAGCGAGCGGCAGTTGGAGCTGGAGCGGCGCACCTATCTGGCATCGACGTTGGTCGCGTTCGCCCTGGCCACTCAGCTATTAGCTCTGCTGCTATTCGTCTTCAACGCCGACAAGATGGCGCCGATGTTCGTCGGCGCCATGTGCGCAGTAGGCGCCCTGAACGTCGACGCATTTGGGTTCCCGGCGCTCATCGCCCAGATCGTGGTGTTCTTTCTCGCCTCGATGTGGCTTGCAATCAATCATGTCGATACTCAGGCGCCCGACTATCCCCTGGTACGGGTCAAGTACCAACTGCTGTTGGGTTTGGCGCCGGCGCTGGCGACATCGTTCGCGCTGCAGTTGCTGTACTTTCTCGGCCTGAAGGCCGACGTCGTCACTTCCTGTTGCGCCAGGCTTTTCTCCGGCGATGCCAGCAAGCTATCGGGCGACCTTTCCTCACTGCCGGCTGCGCCGGCGATTATCGCCTTTTTCGGCGCGTTGCTCTTGGCTATCGCACTGGCCGGCTACTGCGCGGTGAAACGGCGCGCGGGCTACGCGGTCGCGGCGACCAGCCTGATCGCGTTTGTTATCGCCATCGCCGGCATCCTCTCCTTCCTGTCGCTCTACATTTACGAGCACCCCCACCATCATTGCCCTTTCTGTTTGCTGAAGCCGGAATACGGATATAGGGGCTACTTGCTCTACGTGCCGCTGTTCGTCGCCACCGCCTGTGGCCTAGGGGTCGGCGCGGTGCAGCCTTTCGCCCGTGTGACGAGCCTGCGCGCCATCGTTCCGCTTGTCTCGGGACGGCTGGCTGGGGTGGCCGCCACGGGTTATGCGCTTTTCGGCGCCATTGCCTTGTTCATGATCCTCCACTCCAACCTGATCCTGATCGAACACAGATGGGAGCCGTTCTCATTCACGGGTAAAGCACTGATTATTCTCAGCACCCTCCAAGGAGTTTCACCATGAGACGTCGCGACATGTTCAGAATTTCCCTAGCCGCCGCCGCTGGCAGCTTGGCATCGACCGCGGGTCTGGCGCAGCAGGCCTGCCCGGCCGACGGGACGCCGGCCCAGTTCGTCCCCAAGAAGCCGGCCGATCCGAATCCGCACGTCAACGACATCGAGAAATACCCGAAGTGCCCCTATTGCGGTATGGACCGCAAGCAGAATCATCACACGCGCGCGCTGATCCACTACGGCGACGATCTGCCCGACGGCACATGCTCGCTGCATTGCGCCGCGATCAGTCTGTCCATCAATATCGACCGCGAACCGAAGGCGACCTGGGTGGCCGATAACGGCTCCGAGTCTGCGGTCAAGCCGCTAATTGAGGTGGATCAAGCCGC
>CAISUK010000714.1 GCA_903888645.1 uncultured Pseudomonadota bacterium
CCGAATTCATGGGCCAGTTCGGCTTTGGCCAAGTCACCGGCATCGATATCGATGGCGAATCGAAGGGCGTGCTGCCATCGCAGGAATGGAAGCGGCAACGCTTCAAGAAGCCGGAGCAGCAGAAATGGTATGCCGGCGAGACCGTTTCGATCGGCATCGGCCAGGGTTACAACGCCTACACGCCGATCCAGCTGGCTCAGGCCATGGCGACCCTGGCCAACAATGGCGTCATGTACCGGCCGCACCTCGTCAAATATATTACCGATACGCGCAACGGCGAGCGTACCTATGTGGCGGCGCAACCGCTGCGCACCCTGCCGCTGAAGAAGGAAGATATCGACATCGTCAAGAATGCCATGGTCGGCGTCAACAAGGAGGGTACCGGCGCCCGCGCCTTTGCCGGCGCGCCTTACGTCTCCGCCGGCAAGACCGGCACAGCGCAGGTCTATAGCCTGAAAGGCGAGAAATACACCGAAGGTCACGTCAAGACCGAGTTGCGCGACCACGCCTTGTTCATCGCCTACGCCCCGGCCGATCAACCGAAGATCGCCTTGGCGGTATTGGTCGAAAACGGCGGCTTCGGCGCCCAGGCGGCGGCGCCGATTGTTCGCCAGGTTTTTGACTATTTCCTGCTCGGCAAAATGCCCGACGCCCCGGCGCCAGTCGAAGCAGGTGACGCTGCCGAGGAGGACGAATGATGGATCTTCGTCCGCGCCAGCTATGGCTACGATTGATCGCCCCGATCGACGGACCGCTCATGGTGGTGGCATTATTGCTGCTGGGGATGGCCGTTCTGGTGCTCGCCAGCGCCTCGCCGGAGCGCCTCACCAGTCAGTTGATCAACGTTGCAGTGGCGCTGTTCGTCATGCGCGTGATGGCGCAAATCCCGCCGCAGCGCTTGATGCGCCTGGCATTGGCGGTATACGTGGGCGGCCTGCTGCTGCTGCTGGCGGTGGCGCTCTTCGGCGATATCTCGAAAGGTGCGCGGCGCTGGCTCAATCTTGGCTTCATGCGCGTCCAGCCATCCGAGATGATGAAGATCGCCATGCCATTGATGCTCGCCTGGTACTTCCAGCAGCGCGAGTCGATGATTCGCCTGCGCGACTATGGCTTCGCTGCGCTGTTGCTGCTGATCCCGGTCGCCTTGATCGCCAAGCAACCCGATCTGGGGACCGCCATCCTGGTCCTGGCCGCAGGTTTCTACGTAATCTTTTTCGCCGGGCTGCCGTGGAAAATCATCGCCGCGCTGGCTGCCGCTGCCATGGCGGCCGCGCCGCTGGCCTGGACGGTGATGCGCGACTACCAGCGGGCGCGCATCCTGACTTTGCTGGACCCGGAGCAGGATCCACTGGGCAAGGGTTTCCACATCATCCAGTCCACCATCGCCATCGGCTCGGGCGGCATCTTCGGCAAGGGCTGGGGCCAGGGCACGCAGGCCCAACTCGAATTCATACCGGAACGTCACACCGACTTCATTTTCGCAGTGCTGTCGGAAGAGTTCG
>CAISUK010000715.1 GCA_903888645.1 uncultured Pseudomonadota bacterium
GAACTAAAAGCACTTTTTGCCAGCGAGTAAGCCCGGCCGACAGATTGACGCATGATGGTTAAATATCCCGATCACATATCCCGGTCACGGTGCTTGCTCCCATGCCGGAAATCGACCACAATAAGGCACCTATTTTGGTTTGATTACGAGGCACGCCATGGAACAGGTTCTCGCTTCCCGCTCGGTGAGCATCACCGAACTTAAACGCAGCCCCAGCGCCGTGCTTGAACAGGCGGGTTCCGAGCCAGTGGCGGTGCTCAACCACAACCGCCCGGCTGCCTACCTGCTATCCCCCGATGTCTATGAAGCGATGCTGGAAAGGCTGAACGCCGACCTGCGGCAGGCGATTAAAGAAGGCATCGACAGCGGCCCGGCCATTCCCGCCGATCAGGTGTTCGCCGAACTGAACGACCGCTACGCCGATTCCAAGCCGGCCATCAAGCCTCGCGGTAAGCGTGTGGCCTAATGGCTTCGGTCACTTTTTCGCCGAAGTCTCGCCAAGACCTGCTCGACATCGGGGATTACATCGCCAAGGACAGCCGGGCCAACGCCCGCCGTTTCGTCGGCAAGTTGATGGAGCAATGCCAACGCGTAGGGAAAGCTCCGCTTGCCTATGCCAGCCGCGAGGACTTGGCCCCCGGATTGCGGATGGCGGCCTTGGGCCACTATGTGATTTTCTTCCGCGTGCTCGATGGCACTGTGCGGGTCGAGCGTGTCCTGCATGGCGCCCGCTCTAGCAGAATCGGCAGCGGCGAAAGCTGAAAACTGAATACATGACAAAAGGATAATGCAACCCGGATATAATCGGTTCATGTTCATACTCCATGTAAGAACCACACGATGACAATGTTAGAGAGGCTAGGCAGACTGCCGGCTCATCCACTTGACCAAGAGTGCATAGAGCTTGGCGGGGTCAAAAGGCTTGGTCAGGAAATCGTTCATCCCGGATTCCAGGCAGCGCCGCCGGTCCTCTTCAAAGGCGTTGGCCGTCACGGCAATGATTGGCGTATGCAGATGGACCGGGCTTTCTCGTAGTTGCCGCGTGGCCTCGATACCGTCCATGTTCGGCATCTGCATGTCCATGAGTATCACCGCATAAGCGGTTTCCAGCGCTTGCGCGATGGCATCGGCGCCGTCATCCGCCGTATCCGGTATCAACCCGACGTCGCGAAGCAGCAACTCGGCAACTTCACGATTGATGGGTTCGTCATCCACAACGAGTATTCGCCGGCCAGCATAGTGCTCGCGAATGACCTTCTCGGCATCGGCGGCGAGCGTCGGCGCGCTGGCCGAACCCGCAACGTCCTTCTTCAATTTCGCCGTGAACCAGAAAATACTTCCGACACCGGGCGTGCTTTCCGCACCAGCTTCTCCGCCCATGAGTTCAGCCAGTCGCCGTGTGATGGCCAAGCCAAGTCCGGTGCCGCCAAATTTACGGGTGGTTGAATTGTCGGCTTGTTCGAAGGTGGAAAATAGTCTTGGCAGCACCTCGGCAGCAATACCGATACCCGTATCCTGGACCTCAAAGCGGACCAGAACAGTCTTGTCGTCATCCGCCAGCAACTTGGTACGCAGGGTCACGCTGCCTGCCTCGGTGAATTTGATGGCGTTGGCGGCATAGTTGAGCAGCGCCTGCTGCAGCCGGGCGGGGTCGCCGAGCAGATAGCGGGGCAGTGGCTCGTTCTCGATCAGCAACTTCAGGTGCCTGGCCTGCGCTCGCTCCGTGAGAATCGATGCAACATTGGCGGTGATGCTATTGACACTGACGTCGATGTCCTCGATGACGAACTTGCCGGCTTCTATCTTGGATATGTCAAGGATGGCATTGATGACTTCGAGCAAGTGTTCGGTGGCTGTATCGATCTTGCCGAGGCGCTCGGCCTGCTGCGGTGTCACGCCGGACCGTCGTATCAAATGGGCCATGCCGGTGACCGCGCTGAGCGGCGTGCGAATCTCGTGACTCATGTTGGCGAGAAATGCGCTCTTGGCCAGATTGGCGGCTTCGGCGGCTTCCTTGGCGGCGATGAGCGAGCGGTTTGAAACCTCAAGTTCCGCGGTGCGCTCGGCAATCCGGGATTCCAGTGTGGCGTTGAGTTTCCTGATCTCGTTCTCGGCATCCTTGGCGACGCTGATGTCGCGTGCCGTGACGACTGCGCCAACGATGCACCCGTCCCTGTCGCGGATGGGCGCGAAGTTGTAGCTGCCTACCCAGGTTTCCCTCGTATCCTTACGCCATAAGGTCAATTCGCTATTGACAGCCGTATCGCCGCGCAGCGCCCGTGGGCCAGGCCATTGTTCCAGGGGAAGACGGTCACCGCTGCTCGAATACATTTCCAGAAACGTGGGGTACTCGGCAAGCGTCGTGGCGCATTCCTCTTTGCGCTTGAACTTGTGGAACGTGGCAAAGGCATCGTTGCACTGGACGAATCGGCCCTCGGTATCGGCGATGACCACGGCATCGCCCATGCTGGCCAGCGCCGCTTCGAGCCTGGAGTTGGTGTTTACAATTTCCTCCTCTGCCCGCTTGCGCTCGGTAATGTCTTCGGTGGTGCCCGCCATCTCCGTGACCACGCCCGCAGCGTCGCGAATCGCCATGCCGCTGACCTTCAGCCAGCGCCACTCTCCATCCCAGTGTTCCACACGATACACAGCGTCGACCGTGCCGCTGACACTCGCAATGCGTCGCCAGTTCTCCCGAGCCACTTCGCGGTCGTCCTGGTGGACCGCGTCCAGCCAGCCAAGTCCGCCGTCTGCGGTTCGCTGTGCCTCGGTTTGCCCGGTGAACCGACACCACCATGCTGCGCTGGCCGCATCAATCTGCGGGTTGGCAGAAGCATTCGGCTGGTAGTGCCAAACCGATTGGCTGGTGGCACTGACGAGGGTGCGAAACAGCCGCTCGCTCTTGAGCAGCGACTGCTCTCGTTCCGCCAGGGTTTCCACAAGGCGATTGAATCCGCCGATCAGTGTGCCAACTTCGTCATTGCGCACGACAGGCAGGGATTGCGCGCTCTTCGTCGAATCCGCCATCGTCCGCAGTGCCTGGGCAGACGCCATCAACGGTCCGAACTGGCGCCGCACCAGCCACCAGGTCAGGCCCGTTGCCAGAACGGTGAGAAGCAGCGTGGCCACCAGCATGCGCCGCTCCATGTCACGAACCGGGGCAAAGGCTTCTTCCGTCGGCAAGACGACAGCGACGTACCAGCCAACGGCAGGCAGTTGCCTGACTGACGCCAACACTTCGACGCCAAGCGGATTTACAAAAATTGCCGGCCCCTCGTGGCCTTCGATGAAGCGGTCAATCGCGGGAATGACGCCGGGCCCGGGGAGGCGCTCCATGATTCGGCGTTTGTCTGTGGCCGCGACTATCTGCCGGTATTGCGGTGCGACCAGCAGCAGGTCACCTTTCTGGCCATAGCGCCGGTCGCCAAGGTGGTCCAAAAAGTTCGGTACGCCGAAGTTGATGGCCCCGCCCAGCGCCGCAATGATTTTGCCCTGGCCGTCGCGGATGGGGACGGCCATACCGATAACCGGTTTCTTGAGTGTCCTGCCGATGACGGTGGGGCTGACACCGGATTTTCCGTCTTTCAACGCCCCCGACACCGCGGGTTGGTCGATGTAGTTGATGCCCTTGCGGTGTCCTGGTGCCGGAAAATCGGCAATCGCCGTGCCGTCCAGGCCATAAACGAGAATGCCGCCGGTAAACAGCTTCTGGAATATTGGCAGCCCTTCAATCCATTTCTGCAGTTCGGCCGGATGCGCAACCATCGCCGGCGTTATCAAGCGAGCGACGACTTGCAGGGCATCCAGTCGGTCCTTGAACTCCTCATTAAGGTCATTGGCTACCGCGGTTGCACTCAGCATTTGTTGCCGACTGAGCATCTCCTCGATATCGACATGCAGCCGGGTGCTGACGTAGTACGACAGGGACCAAAGGCCAATGATGAAAATGCCCAGGACGGAGAGGGAGATTCTGGCCGTCAGAGAGTGCTGCAGCTTGGCCGACAGGGCCATTCGAACTCTCCATAAAGTCAATCTGGAATCGTTGCAAAGTATACAGCACGAAGTGCTCCCGTCGGCCTGTGACTTCCAACCGAGGTGGCGCAGATTGGCCGTTCTCTGCAAGGGTCAGGGCGGTGCGGGAGATTCGTCAAGCGTCTGGACGACGCCCAGATGCAGGACGCGCTGGCATTGGAGCAGGCGGGTGTTTCCTTCTTCGCGGTAGCTCACCTGAGCGACATCGAAACGGATACCGATAACTCCGTACGACTGACCAGCACGAACTGAATTCGGCTTGTTTCAGCTAGCCTGTTTTTTCCATCCATTTGAGCAATTTGCGAAATAACGCCTCGGACTCGACCGGCCTGCCGATGAAATCATTCATCCCGGCGTCTCGACATCTGGCTTCGTCCTCGGGAAATACGTTCGCGGTCAGCGCGATGATCGGCACATCGGGATGGTGCGATGACTTGCGGATCCGCCGCGTCGCTTCCAGGCCATCCATCACCGGCATCTGCACATCCATGAGGATGAGGTCGTAATTCGTGCGCTTTGCCATGGCGACGGCCACAGCACCGTTTTCGGCAACATGGACGACCAGCCCGGCCTCCTCGAGGAGTTCCTGCGCCACCTCCTGGTTGAACGGATCATCCTCGGCCACCAGAATATAGGCGCCTTGGTGGCACTCTTTCAGCTGCCGGCGGGCGGTGAGGGCAGCCAGCACCGGCGCGGCCGGCAGGACATTGGCGACCTTGCCAAAACACAGCACGAACCAGAAGGTACTACCCAAACCGACCTGGCTATCGACGTGAATTTCGCTGCCCATCAACTCGACAAGGCGCTTGCAAATGGTCAGGCCCAGGCCGGTGCCGCCAAACTTGCGGGTGGTCGAACCATCGGCCTGCTCGAACACCTTGAAGATGCGTTGCTGGTCGACGCCGGCGATGCCAATGCCGGTGTCCTGAACTTCGAAACGCAACAAGACATCCCTGCTCTGCGCTTCGATCAGCGACACGCGCACGGCGACCGAACCCTGGGCGGTGAATTTGATGGCATTGCCGGTGAGGTTGAGCAGCACCTGCCCGAGGCGCAGGCGATCGCCCTTGATTGACTGGACGGCGAGTTCCGGATCGATGTCGATGACCAGGTCGAGATGCTTCTCGGCGGCCTTGGCGGCGAAGGCATTGGTGACCGTCTCGAGGACATGATCGAGGCTGAATTCGGCGTTTTGCAGTCGCACTCGGTCAGCCTCGATCCGCGAAATATCGAGGATGTCCTTGACGATGCCGAGCAGGTTGTTCGCGCCTGTCATGACCTTGTTCAGCTGCTCGCCCTGTTTCGGGTCGGTGACCCGCCGCTGCGCCAGTTCGGTCATGCCCATGATGGCATTGAGCGGCGTGCGCAATTCGTGGCTCATGGTGGCGAGGAAGACGGTCTTGGCCCGATTGGCGGCTTCGGCGGCTTCCTTGGCCGCAGTCAATTCGAGGGTGCGTTCTTCGACCAGAACTTCGAGGTGATGACGGTGCTGCTTGAGTTCGGCCTCGGCTTTCTTGCGCTCGCTCATGTCGTTCATGATGGTCGACAGATATTCCGGATTGCCGGATGCGTCGCGATGGAGCATGAGGAGTTGCAGCACCGGGATCTCGTGACCATCGCGGTGCAGCAGGGCCGTTTCACACTCCCAGAAACCCTGCGTCAGCACCGTCGGCACGCCTTCGTCGAGGACCCGCCGTGTCGCCCACGCCGGGTGCACGTCCTTGATTTCCAGCGCGGACAGGTCGACATCTTCGGCAATACCCACCACTCGTGCGCCGGCACGGTTCATGTACTTGAGATGGCCGTGCATGTCCGATGTGGCAATGAAATCCGGCGACTCTTCAATGATTTTTAGCAGGCGGTCTCGCTCGGCATTGGCTAGTCGGGCATCGGTGACGTCGACAAACGCCCAGATCGACTCGGCGCTTTCCGGGCCGAGCAATGCGCCGCTGATCTTGTACCAGCCGAGACTGCCATCCTTGCGCCTGAGCTGGCTCTCGGTGTGGAAAATTTCGCCGCGCCCGATCACCGGATACGCCGCCTTCACCAGATCGGCATAAGCCTGATCGCTGGGATAGGCAATGCGGGTCGGCTGACCAATCAACTCATCCAATGCGTATCCGGCGCCTTCGGCGAACACCGGATTGGCCCAGGTGATCTTGCCATCGCGGATCTTGACGATGCCGATGATGCGGCTGTCGAGGATCGCCTGCTGCTCGCGCAGCACTTGCTCGAGCTTCTCCTCGGCGAGTTTGCGTGCCGTGACATTCTCGTGGGCGACCAGGACGCCTTCCGCCGGGGTCAGCATCGGACTGACGCTCATCTGGAACCAGCGCCGCTCGGTGGGCGAGTCGCAGGGATAATCGAGCTTGAAGTGGTCCAGCCGTTTCTGCAGCACGGCTTCGATGCCCACCCAGGCAGCACCGGCTTCTTCGCCGCTGGGGTAACCCTCGGCAGCGGCACAGATATCGCGATAGTTGAGGCCAACCGGATTGGCAGTCGCCCCCTTGGCGCCATTCCTTTCGGCAAAGCGGATCCAGGCGTTATTCACCGTCTTGATGACGCCCTGGGGATTTAGCACAGAGACATGCTCGGGCATCGAGTCGAGGATGGTCTGGTTGAAAGCCTCCCTTTGCCGCAACGCCTCGATTTCGATCAACGAACCCAGTTCGGCGGCCGAATGGAGTTCCTCGGGGGCCCAGGCCAGGGACTGGCCTTCGACGTTGCGCAGGAATTGGGCAAAGGATTTGCGCGGCGAGACGCGGCCGCGCTCATCGACCAGGTGCGGATGGTCCGGGTTGCCAGCCCAGTGCACGGCGTGGCGCCGTTCGTTGCGAAACCAGATCATGGTGACGTTCGGCTTGTCGAGTACCGAGACGAACAGTGCGCCGGCCACGCCATCGCCGGCGTCGGCAAGGTCGAGATCGCGGCTCAGGGCGTTGCTGGCAAACAGGGTCGGATCGGTTTCGCGCTCGCGGCGCCGTTCCTGCAGTTGGCGAATCCGTTCCACCGCCGGGGTGCTGCCTGCCCTGTGAATTGATCCATCGAGAAGCAAGGCAAAGCCGTCGGCGCCGACCACGTCGAGCAGGTCGGCGGTTTGCCCTTCGCGCAACAGCGCCTTGACGTCGACCTGACGGATGACATCGACCAGCTTGCGCCGACGGATCGCCAGAAATTGCTCGCGGCTGCGCAATTGGCTGGTCAGGGTGGTGCCGATCAGCGCGGCGATGTCTTCGAAGAGCCAGCCGAGGGCGTCGCGCTCGTCCGGGCCAAAGTGTTTCGGCTCGCGATAGTGATGGCAGGCGACCAGCCCCCATAAACGACCAGCGACGACCAGCGCACCGACCAGGGTAGCGCGAACGCCCAAATTGCTGCAGTACTCGATATGGATCGGCGAGACGCTGCGCAGGCCGGCCAGGCCGAGGTCGATGGCACGGTTGTCGCCGCGCGCCACCAGGTCAGATGGCGTGTAGTGGATATCGGGAATGATGCGCACCTTGCAGGCCTGGAACAACTCGCGCGCCAGTTTGGGGATATCGCTGGCCGGGAAGTTCAGGCCGAGAAAGGGCTCGGCGCTGTCGATGCGGGCTTCGGCGATGATTTCGCCATTCCATTCGGCATCAAAGCGATAGATCATGACCCGGTCGTAACCGATGATATCGCGGATCATCGTCACCGATTTCTGTGCGATCGCCGCGACGTCGCTCATCTGGCGCAATTCGCCCAGACCGCGGCGGCAGCGATAGATGGTTCGGCGCGTCAGGAAGGTGCTGTGTTCGGGCGGTTCGATCTCAAGCAACACTTGCCCGGCTTCATTGATGCCGAGCCGGGCCGGCATGTCCTTGCCACCGACCCGGACATGGACGACTTGATGCAGGTCATCGGATTGCGCGGTCAGCAGGTTGGCGCTCGATGCCGGGTCAAGGATCGTCTCGAGGTGTTGACCCAACAGACTTTCGGCGGAGCGGCCAAGAATGGCCTGACAGGATGCACTCGCGGCTTCGATGATGCCGGTGACGGGCTGCAGCACCAGCAACGCGCCATGCGGCTGCACCGCGCCGGGGAAGCGGATGGGTTCCTGCTCGCAGGTGGTGGTGTCGCAGTTGTCTATGTTGATGGCTGACATCGGCTCAGTGTACTTGTTGCGCCATGCCGGGATCTGTCGATCGGCGGGGAAATGGCAATCCCGACAGTCTGCACTTTGGCAGCCTTGCGGTAAACCAGAAGCTGCTGCCGACGCCCACCTGACTATCGACGCCGATGTCGCCGCCCACCAACTTCGCCAGGCGCTTGCAGATCGCCAGCCCCAGGCCCGTTCCGCCATATTGTCGGGTTGCCGAGCCATCGACTTGCTGAAAGGCCGCGAAGATTTTCTTCTGGTTTTCTGCGGCAATGCCGATGCCGGTATCCAACACCTCGAAACGCAC
>CAISUK010000716.1 GCA_903888645.1 uncultured Pseudomonadota bacterium
CCTTACTTGACCGATTCGCGTGATAACGCTAGAGCGCTGGTCGAACTGATAGCGCAAATTCGATCAGGCGGTTTTTCTGCGCCGGTGGATCGGGTGGTGCTGGTCGGCTTCTCGGCCGGCGGGCTGGCTGCCTTGCTAGCCGCGGCGAGCCCCGGTGTGGTCGGCTACGTCGGCTTGGACCCGTTCGACCGGCCCGGAGGCGAGGGCCTTGCGGCAGCGAAAACGCTGAGCACGCCGGCGCTCGTCCTGCGCGGCCCGCCAGCGTTCTGCAATGCTTATGGAATCTCCGCACCATGGGGACCGGTTTTGCCGGCACTGGTCGAAGAGCGCTTGATCGAAGGAGCCAGTCACTGTGATTTTGAAGCGCCGACCGATCGCTGGTGTACCTTGTTTTGTGGAGCCACCGATCCAGCCAGGCAGAAGGTCGTTCGCGACGCGTTGCTGAGTGCAGCGCAGCGCTTCCTGCCGCAGTAACCGGTGCAGAAAAATCGCTTCGGCACCGCGCTCGCTTCTATCGGCGTTCCTTGCTGGTTTGGCGAACGCCACATCAGACCATTTGCTGGAATCCGCCGCAGCCTTCTGCAAACTCGATTGCATCGATTGGTGTTCCATCCGGCCAGACGAATGTGAGACAATTTAAGCACATGAATTTTCGCGCTTTTGCTGCCATGGCAGGCATTGCCTTGACGGTTGGCTTGTTTGTCGTCGGCGGCCGGCCCGAGGCGGGACAGGTTTTCAAGGGTAATTGGCACTGGGTGGCCCACGTCATCAGTTATGCGCTTATTGCGCTGGCTTATGCGCTGGCGCTACCGAGGCTGGGTGTGTTGTATGTCGCGGCGATCGTTGCGGCGATTGGCGGGATTCATGAGATCTATGAGATTGAAAAGCATGGCCACGATTTCGAAACTGCCGACTTGCTGGTCAATGCCCTGGGTGCGCTATTGGGCAGTCTGCTGCGCCCGGCCGCTTCGGCGAAAGTAGGCTTCGATGAAAAGCATTGAATTGGCGGAGCGGAAAAGCGATTACATTTTGTCGCAATCAGCGGTTGAACCTTTCGCGATGAGCCCCATCTATGGCTATGTTTTGAGTGTTAGAGGCCGAAAATGAATACCCTGGAACGTGAACAACTATCACAGTTCTTGCAGCAACTGACTCAGGCGCATCTGGATGCAAAGGATCCCGAGGCTGACTCGCTCATCAGGGAGTCGTGCAGCCGGCAGCCCGATGCGGCCTACCTGCTGGTGCAGCGAACGCTAGTTACGGAGCAGGCATTGAAAAATTTGCAGGCCCAAATTGCCAGATTGCAGGCGGAACTCGCTCAGATTCGCCCGACAGGTCGCGATAGTTTTCTTGGTGACGCGAATGCTTGGGGCACCAGCCCGGTGGCCGTGGCGCGTTCTCCGCTGGAGCAACCCTTTGCAGCGGCTCCAGTGCCTGCCGCGATCAACCAGTCGGCTGGCGGATGGGGTTCGGGGTGGTTGGGCAACGTGGCAACAACAGCCGCCGGCGTTGTCGCTGGTTCGTTTCTGTTTCAAGGCATTGAGCATATGATGGGCAATAACAACAGTAGCTGGATGTCTGGAGGGGCAGGGTTGCAACCGCCGGCCTCATTGACAGAGAATTCAGTTATCAACAATTACTATGATGGTGGCGGATCGGTCGGCGGGAATGATTTCGACGTGGCGGCGTTTGATGCCGACCTTGCCGATGACACCAGCGACGTGATCTGATTTCACCCTGACAGGATCGATCCAACCATGCCCACCACTTCCTCGCGAAGAGACGCTTCACCCCACGCCACCACGCGGAGCCGCAGCATGAGCCAGGTGCAGGATGACATTCTTTTGGAAGACGATGACACGGAATCGTCTTATTTCAAGATTGCCCGCCGGCCGCTGCAACGCGGCGAGGTCGTGCCGCACATTCCCACCATGTACGAGCAGATGGAAATGGCGGTAGCCGCGGCCAATCGCAAGACTGCGAAAGCGCGTCGAGGCTGATTTAGGCTAATCGGCTTTGTCCAATACCCGGGCGATAACAGCTGTCCGGGTCAAAGCTGACGGTACTCCAAGCCGTTGCCGAGCGCATTACTCGGCAGCGGCATTGCGCTTGTTCTGGTGCCGATCGCAACGCATTGGCAAACTGTGGCAGCCGCAGGCTTGTGCAATTTCCCGAATTGACATATAAATAATCGGCCGATCTGGCTGATTGGCTCGGCGCATATCGATGCATGATGCGGCCGATCAAAAACATTGTCATAACCCAAAGGAGATTAATAATGGCGAAGGCAAAGGCACCGGTTGCTGCCAAGCATGGCTATGGCTGGGTTCCCGATATACCGGATCACAGAGATCACCTCTATGCAGCACCGATCGTTCATCTGAAGGCGTTACCCCTTAAGGCAGACTTGCGCAGCAAGTGTCCGCCTGTCTACGACCAGGGCGAGCTTGGCAGTTGCACGGCCAATGCCATTGCCGGAGCGGTCCAGTTTGATCGGCGCAAGCAGAAACTGACGCCGGATTTTGTTCCCTCGCGGCTGTTCATCTATTACAACGAGCGCGAGATGGAGCACTCAGTGCAAACGGATAACGGTGCGCAGATACGTGATGGTCTCAAGAGCGTCGCCAAGCAAGGCGACTGCCCCGAGCCGGAGTGGCCCTATGACGTCAGCAAGTTTGCGGTCAAGCCACCAGCCGCCGCCTACAAGGATGCGCTCAAGTACCAGGCGCTCCAGTACCAGCGCGTGCCGCAAGTGCTGAATCAACTGAAGGGTTGCCTTGCTTCGGGCTATCCCTTTGTTTTCGGTTTTTCGGTATATGACGCGTTCGAGAGCGACGTGATCGCCAAGACCGGCGTCTTGACATTGCCCGGGCCCAAGGAAAAGCTGCTCGGCGGGCATGCAGTGCTCGCAGTGGGCTATGACGATAGCAAGCAGGTGTTCATCGTTCGTAATTCCTGGGGTTCGTCGTGGGGAATCAAGGGTTACTTTACGATGCCTTACGCCTATTTGACGGATTCCAACCTGGCTGATGACATCTGGACGATACGCCTGATAGAGGCGTAAGCATGCGCATCAAGGTTTCTTGAGAATTCCGGCGCTGTCTTGCTGCTGGCGCCGGGTTCTTGCTGCAGTGCCGGCCACGTTCATTTCACGTCATTTGGGCGATGCTTTACCTGACGATTGTCGCCATCAGTGGTATCGTACGACTTAGTTTTTACACTATCGCTGCAAAGCTATGACGCACATCCTGGTAGTCGATGACGAGCCCGTGAATCTGGAGATTCTCGTTGAGAATCTTCGTGGGGAAGGTTACGAAACAAGCAGCGCCGCCAATGGCGAAGATGCCTGGACAATAATTTCGGCGGCGCCGGAGCGCTATGACGTCATCCTGCTTGACCGCATGATGCCGGATATCGATGGCATCGAAGTGCTGCGCCGGATCAAGGCTAACGAAGTTCCGATCCTCGCGCCGGTCATCATGCAGACGGCGATGTCGGGGGCGGGCGATATCTCCGACGGTGTGCGCGCCGGTGCTTTCTATTACCTGACCAAGCCCTTTGCCGCTGACACGCTGCTCGCCATCGTCGCCGCGGCCGTCAAGGATTATCGGCAGCGCGTTGATCTGGCGCGCGAAGCAAGGCAGGCTGCCCATACCTTGCGCTGTCTGAACCGCGCCGAATTCGTTTTTCGCTCACCGGGCGAGGTGCGTGATATTGCCACGCTGGTGGCGAATGTGATCAGCGATCCCGGTCGTGTCGTTCTGGGCCTGACCGAACTCATGTTGAATGCCGTTGAACACGGCAATCTTGGCATTACCTACGATGAGAAATCGAAACTTATCGCTGGTGACGGACTGAGCGCCGAAGTCGCTCGTCGTCTGGCCATGCCAGCTTATTCCTCCAAAAAGGCGTTGCTGACCTTCGAGCGCACTGCTGGCGAGGTCCGTTTCCTGATCCGTGACGAAGGCCGCGGCTTTGATTGGCAGCAGTACCTGGAGATGAACGCGGATCGTGCTTTCGATACCCATGGCCGGGGTATCGCGATGTCGAAGATGATCAGTTTTGATCACCTCGAATATCGTGGCTCCGGCAACGAGGTGCTGGCAATCATTGCCGGCTGAAAGAAACGAAGATCGTTAGACGAATCGCGCGATAAAGGCGCCGGTGTAACCAGCGGGTAGTTGCAGAAACACCCGATAACCGCTGCCAGGTGCCACCGGCATCGACTCGCCTTCACGATTGCGCATGACGTTGACTTGTAGTTCGAGGTTGCCCGACGGATGGATCAGTTCAATCCGGTCGCCAACCGCAAAACGGTTTTTGACCTCGATTTCGCCCCATCCATTGCCGTCATAGCCGAGCAGATCGCCGACATATAAACTGCGTGCCGATTCGGAATGGCCGCGCAAATAGTTCTGGTAATCGCGATCGCCGTGGCGCTGGTAAAAGCCGTCGGTATAACCGCGGTTGGCTAGACCTTCGAGTTCGCCAAGCAGGCGTGGATCGAGCGCCCGGCCGGCGACCGCGTCGTCGATGGCGCGGCGATACGACTGCACGGTGCGGGCGACGTAGTACGGTGACTTGGTGCGGCCCTCGATCTTCAGCGAATCGACGCCGATCTCCACCAGTCGCTGGACGTGTTCGACGGCGCGCAGATCCTTCGAATTGAGAATGTAGGTGCCGTGCTCGTCCTCCTCGATCGGCATCAGCATGCCGGGGCGTTCGGCTTCTTCGAGCAGCCAGACGTCGCCGCCGGCATCTTCGGTCGCCGGTTTCACCTGGTAATCCCAACGACATGAATTGGTGCAAGTGCCCTGGTTCGGATCGCGGTGGTTGAAATAGCCGGAGAGCAGGCAGCGGCCGGAATAGGCGATGCAGAGCGCGCCATGGACGAACACTTCGAGTTCTGTGTCCGGACATTCCTGGCGGATCTGCGCGACTTCGTCGAGCGACAATTCGCGCGACAGGATGACGCGGGCGATATCCAATTTGCGCCAGAAACGCACCGCCGCGTAGTTGACCGTATTCGATTGCACGGAAAGATGAATGGTGACCTCCGGCCAGGTTTCGCGCACCAGATCGATGAGGCCGGGGTCGGCCATGATCAGCGCATCCGGCTTGAGGGCGATCACCGGCGCCATGTCATCCAGATACGTGCGGATCTTGGCGTTGTGCGGGTAAATGTTGCTGACCAGATAAAACTTCTTCCCGGCGGCACGCACCGAAGCGATGCCGGCGGCAAGCTGTTCGAGCTTGCCGAAGTCGTTGTTGCGGGCGCGCAGGCTGTAGCGCGGCTGGCCGGCATA
>CAISUK010000717.1 GCA_903888645.1 uncultured Pseudomonadota bacterium
TGAAGAACATCGGAAAGCCGCGTGCGGGAAAATCGCATGCACGATCGCTCCGCAACAATCAGGCTATCCGCGGCCACTATTGGCCTGACGCGGCTTGCGCGATTTGGCTACCGGTGCTTCGATACGCGTTGCTACGGTTTCGTCTACCAGTCGAAAATCGATCTTGTTGGTTTCCATGTCAACCCGCACCAATTGCACCTGCACGCGATCTGCCAGGCGGAAGCGGCGACCGGTGCGTTCGCCGACCATGACATGTCCCGTGTCGTCGAAGTGGAAATAATCCTGGCCCAGTTCGGAGACGTGAACCAGCCCTTCGATGAACACGTCGTCAAGCGCCACGAATATGCCAAACGGCACCACCGAAGAAATGCTTCCGGCAAAGATTTCGCCGATGCGATCCTGCATGTAGTAGCACTTGAGCCAGGACTCGACATCGCGCGTGGCTTCATCGGCGCGGCGCTCGGTACTCGAGCAGTGCAGGCCGATCTGCGACCAGTCGCCCGGCTGGTATTTCTGATGCGCCAGGGCTGCCTTGATCCCCCGATGCACCAGCAGATCGGGATACCGGCGAATCGGTGAGGTGAAGTGCGTGTACGACTCGTAGGCCAAGCCGAAATGGCCGACATTGTCGGGGCTGTAAATTGCCTGGCGCAGCGAACGCAGCATGACCGTCTGCAGCAGTTGCCGATCGGGCCGGTCGCCGATGCGCGCCAGCAACTTCGCATAATCCTTGGCGCTCGGTTCGTCACCGCCACCCAGTTGAAAGCCAAAGTCGCCGAGAAAGTCGCGCAGCTTTTCCAGCTTCTCCGGTGTCGGTCCCTCATGAACGCGATATAGCGCGGGATGCTCATGTTCGCGCAAGAACTCCGACGCACAAACGTTGGCGGCTAGCATGCATTCCTCGATGATGCGATGGGCATCATTGCGTTCATAAGCCTCGATACGTGCGATCTTGCCCTGATCGTCAAACACCATGCGCGTTTCCAGCGTTTCGAAGTCGATGGCACCGCGCTTTGCCCGCGCCTTGGCCAAGACGCGATAGAGCCTGTCGAGCGCTTCCAGATGCGGTAGCAACGGCGCCAGTTTCTCGCGCGTCGGCGCATCGTTCTCGAACAAAGCCGCCGCCACTTCCGTGTAAGTCAGGCGGGCATGCGAGAACATTACCGCCGGGTAAAAACGGTAAGCCTTGATCTCGCCCGTAGCGCTCAGCACCATGTCGCAGACCATGCATAGCCGCTCGACCCCGGAATTGAGCGAGCAGAGGCCGTTGGAAATCTTCTCCGGCAGCATGGGGATGACCCGGCGCGGAAAATAAACCGAATTGCCGCGCTCCAGCGCCTCCTGGTCAAGCACGCCGCCGGCCTTGACGTAATGGCTGACATCGGCAATGGCAACGGCCAGGCGAAAGCCCTTGCCCTGCGGCTCGCAATAAACGGCGTCATCGAAATCCTTGGCCGTCTCGCCGTCGATGGTCACCAAAGGCAAATGTGTCAGATCCTCGCGATCCTTCCAATCCGATTTGCGGACCTTGTCGGGCAGCGCCTTGGTCTCCGCCAGCGCTGCCGCTGAAAACTCGAATGGCATTTCGTGCTTGCGCAGCGCGATCTCGATTTCCATGCCGGGATCGGCGTAGTTGCCGAGAACCTCGACGACTCGCCCGATCGGCTGTGACTGGCGAGACGGTTGTTCGATCAATTCGACGATCACAACTTGCCCAGCCTTGGGCTGCAGGGCTTTCTTGCCCTCCAGCGGCGCCAGCAGAATATCCTGACTGATGCGCCGGTTTTCGGCGACAACGAACCAGACTCCATGTTCGCAAAAGACCCGACCGACGATGCGCCGGTTGGCGCGCTCCAGCACCTCGACGACCTTGCCCTCGGGCCGTCCGCGCCGATCGATGCCGACCACCCGGGCCATGGCGCGGTCGCCATGCAGAACCTTGTCCATCTCCTTGGCCGACAGAAACAAGTCGGCACCGCCGCCATCCGGTACCAGGAATCCATAACCATCGGCGTGCCCTTGCACGCGGCCGCGAATCAGGTCGGCCTTGTCCGGCAACAGCCAGTCGCCACGGCGGTTTTGCATGACTTGCCCGTCGCGCGCCATTGCACCGAGCCGGCGCTGAAAGTCCTGCGCTTCATGCGGCGCGATATCGAGCGCCTCGGCTAGCCGCAAAAATGCCATTGGCACGCCTGCCTCGGTAAGTGTCTGCAAGATGTATTCGCGACTGGGAAGCGGGTATTCGTACTTGCCCATCTCACGGGCAAGCTGAGGGTCGGCACCGCGGATCCTGGATAGTTTCCTGGTCGGGTTCTTGGTTGTTTTGTGGTTTGACAATTGATTGTTTTCCTATAGAATTCGCGCCTCGTTTCGCGCCTGCCCAGGTGGCGGAATTGGTAGACGCACCAGGTTCAGGTCCTGGCGGTGGCAACACTGTGGAGGTTCGAGTCCTCTCCTGGGCACCAGGATTTTCAAGTCCCTAAATATTAGGGACTTGAAAATATCCCAAACATTTCCCGATTTGCGATATTCGAAGCGATGGTCGATGTGGCAGTGCGCTGGCCGGCCAGCATTCTGCTCTGCCTGCCAGTGTACCCGGTTTGCGCCGGTTGTGGCCCGTATGACAGGCCCGCCATTGGCCGATTCGCAAGTCCAGTCTGCAGCTTGCAATCCTGTAGCATGTGAACGTGTCTCAGGCCAAAGGCGCAGATCATGGCTGATCGGCGGTGAGGAAAACTGCGGGAGCAGAGCGATGAGGAAGAGGAATATGGCACGCCACGGCTTTGCAAAAAGAACTTCTTTCAGAGATTGATGCGATGACTTCAGCACTGCCGCCCGCCGTCAGCGGTACTCGCTTCGAGTTTGCCAGCCGAGCCGGCAGGTTGAGCGTATACGTGGCTGGCGATGGCCCGCCGTTGCTGCTGGTGCACAGTGTCAACGCGGCGGCTTCCGTTGCCGAAGTGCGTCCGCTCCACGAGCATTATCTGGCAACACGAACCGTGTTTTCCATCGATCTGCCCGGCTACGGTTTTTCCGAGCGCAGCGACCGGCCCTATACGCCCCGGCTGATGACTGAAGCGCTTCATGCGGCAGTTGCAGAGGTTCGCAAACGCTGCGGGGCCGCGCCCATCGATGCCCTCGCCGTGTCGCTGTCATGCGAGTTTCTGGCCCGCGCAGCGGTCGAAGACCCGTCCGCTTTCGGCAGCCTGGCGCTGGTCAGTCCGACCGGTTTTCGCGGCCAGCAGCCATGGCGACAAGCGCCCGGTAGCACCCGCGGCAAGCCGTGGCTGCATCGCGCACTGTGCGGGCCTGGCTGGGGTGGGCCATTGTTTCGGGGGCTCACCCGGCCGGGAGCGATTCGCTATTTTCTCGGCCGTACCTGGGGCTCGAGTGCGATCGACGAGGCACTTTGGCAATATGACGTGTTGACCACGCGCAGCCCCGGTGCCGAGCACGCGCCACTGCATTTTCTGGCCGGCGCGATGTTCAGTGCCGATATTCATACGCTCTACGAGAAGGTCGCGTTGCCCGTCTGGATGTCGCATGGCACCCGTGGCGACTTCACCGACTACCGCGGCGTGGCGGTAGTCGAGCGCCTGCCTAATTGGTCCTTTACCGTCTTTCCGACGGGCGCTCTGCCCTACTTCGAACTGGCCGGGCCTTTCCATGCGGCCTACGACGATTTCCTCAGGCGTTGAGGACACGGTTTTCGGGCAGCACAGCAGTTGGCGGAAGCGGCTTGGCCGTCATGAAGTGCGGCGCGAAGCCTGGTTCTTGGCGAAGTAAAGCCATGTGAATCATGCGCCAGTCCTTGCCGCCCCTGATCGCCGCGCTACTGGCGCCGGAACGCTATCCCGATCCGGTCGAGGCGGTTGAACTCGTCGAGACCCATGCCTCGTGGTTGTTGCTTGCCGGCGACTTCGCCTACAAGATCAAGAAGCCCATCAAACTGCCCTTTCTCGACTACGGGACGCTCGAGCGTCGGCGGCTATGTTGCGATGCCGAGGTACGCTTGAATCGCCGCTTCTCGCCGGCACTCTATCTCGGCGTGGAAGTCATTGCCGGCTCTCCGCAACACCCGAAAATCGGTGGTCATGGCGAGCCGATCGAGTTCGCCGTAAAGATGCGGCGATTTGCCGAAGCCGGGCGGCTTGACCGGGTCTGCGCCCGTGGCGAGCTAGCGGCAAGCGAAGTGTCTGCGTTGGCCGCAGCGGTCACCGCTTTCCACTGCGATGCCGCGATTGCGCCGATGAATTCGCAATTTGGCTTGCCCGAGCAGGTACTGGCGCCAGCCCTGGAAAATTTTGCTGAATTGCAGGAACTCCTTCCTGAGCCTGCAGACCAAGCCCGGCTCGGGCCGCTAGTGGCATGGACGCGCGCCAGCTTTACTCGTCTGGAGCCAGTATTTGCGGCGCGCAAGGCAGCCGGGAGAATACGCGAATGCCATGGCGACCTGCATCTCGCCAATCTGGTATTGATCGACGGCCGGGTAGCCCTTTTCGACTGTATTGAATTCAGTGAAAACTTGCGCTGGATCGATGTCGCCAGTGAAATTTCCTTCACCTATATCGATCTGCTCGATCACCGTCAGCCGGGATTGGCTAACTGGTTCTTGAGCGAATGCTTGAGTGGCAGCGGCGATTATGCCGCGCTAACCGTATTGCGTTTTTACGCTGTTTATCGGGCGTTGGTGCGGGCCAAGGTGGCAGCGATTCGGGCCGGGCAGGGTGACGACAGTGAAGGCAACGGCGGGCTTGCTGCGGCACGCGATTACCTCGGTTTGGCCGAGAACTTGAGCGCACCGCCATCTCCGCAGTTGATCGTTACGCATGGCCTGTCCGGATGCGGCAAGACCAGGGCATCGCAACAGTTGTTGCTCGACGCCGCGCATGGCCCGATGCTGCGGGTTCGCTCCGATGTAGAACGCAAACGCCTGTTCGGGCTTGCGGCTAGCGCAGGCAGTGGCTCCGCCGTGGATGGCGGCATCTACCAGCCGGCTGCCAGCGCACGGACCTATCGCCGTTTGCGCGAAGTGGCTGAGACTTGTCTCCTGGCCGGATGGTCGGTCGTGGTCGACGCTGCATTCTTGAAGCGCGCGGAGCGGAGCGAATTTCGCCACTTGGCTAATCGGCTCGGGGCAGCTTTCTTCATCCTGGCGCCGCCGGCGGCTCCCGAACAACTGCGTGAGCTCATTGTCGCCCGCCTCGCCAAACATCACGATGCCTCCGAAGCAACGCCAGAGGTGTTGGCAATGCAGATGCGTGAAATTGAAGCGCTTGATTCAACCGAGAGGCAGTCGATCCTGGAGAATTTTTTGATCGATTGATATTTGCCGCGACTTATCGCGCGCTGCGACCGGCAAGCCTCAAGCAACTTTATCGCCTTGACGTGGATCCATTTTCAATACTCGCGGGCGAAGCTCAGCCGAATCTGCTGCTGAAGCATTTTTGCCTGCTCGAAACAGCCACGCAGGATCTTCCGCTCGAGCGAATTCAGCCGGGCCGGTTTGATACGGTTGCAATCTTCAATATCCCCGTCGCAGCTTCCCGCGTCCTGGTTGGTCATCCTGAATGTCTGCATGCATTCGAACGCCTGTACCAGTCCGTCGATTGTCGTCTGGGCAAGGCCAAAGGCCTGACCGGCCGCGCGAAGACGCAGTGCGGTGCTGGTTTCCTTGCAACTCGTGGCCAAGGCCATGATGCGCGCGGCGTCTACGAACAGGCGGACGCCGGCAACCTTGAGATCCAGCGAGCGCTCAGCACCCCGTCCCTTGTCCGTCACGAAGTTGCGAAAGAACCCGATAGGCACGTTGACGTCCAGCGCATTGCTTGCCATGAGCCTCAACAGCATTGAGCTGGTCGGTGCGAGTTGAGTCACTTCGCGACGCAGTTGGTCGCCAAGCTCGAGATCGCCATGAATTGCGCGAAAGTCAAAGAAGATCGTCGCATTGAGCAGTGCCTGTGGATCGGGGCTTCGTATCCAATCGCCGAAGCGCTCGCGCCACTCGACAAGCGAAAGGCAACACGCAGCGTTGCCGGCCATGATCCCGCCCTTGCACAACCCTATGCCGCAGGCATCCAGATTGCGGTTGATCTCCTGGGCAAAGGGTAAAAACCACTGCCGCATGCGGTCAGCCTCAGCCGGGTCGGCGGCCTGAAAGATGATCCCATTGTCTTGGTCAGTGCAGAAGGTCTGCTCGTCGCGCGCCTGCGATCCCATCACCATCCAGGTCCAGGGAACCGGCGCTGGGCCGAAACGTGCAATCGCGATGTCGATGACCCGACGCGACAGCAGATCATTCACCCCGGTCAAATAGTTGCTCAATGCGCCGGCTCCGATGCCAATTCGGCTCAACTCTCGACCATGCCGCCGTGCAGCAGCGGCCAATTGCGCCAGCGATGCGATCTCGTGCCTGCGGCTGACTTGTTCGCCGAAGCATCCCAGCGCTGCTTCAATCGGGTCTTTGAGGCGTTCGCTGGCCCGTGTCCGGCGCCGCGGCTGCGCTATGACCCGACGCATCGAATCTGGATCCGCCCATCTGATAGCCGGTCTCTTTACAAACGGCGCGCTTGTAGTGGTGCCAGACCAATCTGTGAATCCGGCAAGCACGGAAGCGGTTGCAGCGAAGCTTTGCGGGTTGGCGAGTGGCATTGCGATCTACTCCGGATTGAATGGGGTGGCCGATTCTGAAAAGCGCCGGCGATGCGTCGCCTCGTCACTTGGTAGTACGCAGCCGCATTGGCTAACCGGACACGGGCTAGCGATATTTTTCATGGCGTGTCCGCATTTCGCCAGCGAAGCCGTACTGATTACCAGGAAGACACTGCAGTCTCGAAGCCGGCAGACGCAGGTAACCATCAATCCACGCACGGAGCAGAGGCCATAAGTTCAGCAGCGGTTCAAATATCTCCCCCTTACCCGATTCGCTTTGTCGCAAGCACAATTCTGCTTGCGCTGAGTGTGGCAATCGCGATCACCGCTTTGCCTTTGTCATAGCCGGGCATGCGTCGCTGCAGCGGTGCCGCAAGTTGTCGATGCAACATCGAGCGATGGCCTCCGCGCCGGAAAATATCCGCGCAAGCGAGGACGCAAGCTGATACACTGCGCGCCGCGCCGGCCTTCCCATCAGTCTGTCTGCTGCGCACCGCGTCGGATTCTGTACCTCAAGCGCTCTTTCGCGTTTCATTCCACGTAATCGATTCTGCCTAGACTGGTTCGTGCCTAGCACCAAGTGCACACGAAGGCCGATTCCAGGAGCATTTCCATGAGCTTTACCAATCTCGGCCTTCGCGCCGAACTTTTGCATGCCATTGCCGATCAGGGTTACGACACGCCAACCCCGATTCAAGCCCAGGCGATTCCCTACGTTCTCGCCGGCCGCGACCTGATGGCCGCCGCCCAGACCGGCACCGGCAAGACCGCCGGCTTTACCCTGCCCATCCTGCAACTCCTGTCAACGCGCGAAAGCCTGTCGCTGTCACGCTTCAAGCCGCGCGCCCTGGTGCTGACGCCGACGCGCGAACTGGCCGTGCAGGTGCATGAAAGCGTCCGTACCTATGGCAAGTACTTGTCGCTGCGCTCGGCGGCCATTTACGGCGGCGTGGCCATGGGGCCGCAATTCAAGGCGCTCAAGCATGGCGTCGATATTCTCGTCGCGACCCCGGGGCGTCTCCTCGACCACATCGGTCAGCGCAGTGCCGATCTTTCCGGCATCGAGATCCTCGTGCTCGACGAGGGCGACCGCATGCTCGACATGGGCTTCATTCGCGACATCCGCAAGATCATCGCGCTGCTACCGAAGAAGAAGCAGTGTCTGCTGTTCTCGGCGACATTTTCCGACGATATTCGCGGCTTGGCTGCAGGCCTGCTCGACCATCCGCAGTCGGTTGAAGTGGCACGCCGCAACGCCCCGACCGAGTTGGTGACGCAGAGCGTCTATCACGTCGACAAGGGGCGCAAGCGTGACCTGCTGATCAAGCTGATCGACGATCACGGCTGGCACCAGGTGCTGGTTTTCACCCGCACCAAGCACGCTGCCGATGCACTCGCCGAGCGTCTCAACAAGGCCGATATTACCGCCGCCGCGCTGCATGGCAACAAGACCCAGGGTGCCCGGCAGCGGGCCCTCGAAGACTTCAAGCGCAACAAGGTGACCGTGCTGGTCGCCACCGACATCGCTGCCCGCGGCATCGATATCGACCAGTTGCCGCACGTGATCAATTACGAGCTGCCCAACGTTCCCGAGGATTATGTGCATCGCATCGGCCGCACCGGCCGCGCCGGCTCCGAAGGCGAGGCGATTTCGCTGGTTTGCGTCGATGAGCACAAGCTGTTGCGCGACATCGAGCGGGTGCTCAACCGCCCCATCGAAAAGCGCGTGATCGAGGGCTTCGAGCCTGATCCGAGCATTCGCGCCGAGCCGATACAAAACGGTCGTGGCGCGCAAACACGGCCGGCACGCAGCGGCAGCTACGAACGCAAGCCGGGGGCGCCGCGCACGCCGCAGCGGCCGAGCCGGAGTGGTTTCGGCAACGCCGCTGCCCACCACAACGGTGCCCGTCACCGTTAACGCTTGCTGAGCGCCTCGAGCAGGGCGGCGCCATAACGGGCCGCCTTAGCTTCGCCAATCCCTGATATTTCCAGTAATTCGGCCTGGCTCACCGGTTGCCGCGCCGCCACTTCGCGCAGGGTCTTGTCGTGCAGAATGACATAGGCCGGAACGCCCTGTTCGCGCGCCAGTTCGGCACGCCATTGGCGTAATCGTTCAAACAGCGGTTCGTTGCCGGGTAATGTTGCATGGTCGGAAAAGGCGGCGGCTTTCCGTCGTGAGCCCTTTTGCCGCACGGCTTGCCGGCGCAGCCGCAGCGTCGTTTCCCCTTTGAGCACCGGCCGCGCCGCCGCGGTCAACTTCAGTGCGCCATATTGGGCGGCATCGGCATGGAGCAGGCCACCTGCAATCAGTTGCCGGGCGACACCACGCCAGCCGGTTTCATCGAGTTCCTGGCCGATGCCGAAGGTGGGCAACTGCGCGTGGCCGAATTGGCCGACTTTGGCTGTCGCCTTGCCGCGCAGGATGTCGATCAGGTGCCCGGCGCCGAAACGCTGGCCGGTGCGCAGGGCTGCCGACAGCATCTTTTGCGCCGCCACTGTGCCGTCCCAAAGTTCTGGTGGCGACAGGCAGGTATCGCAATTGCCGCAGGGCGTTGCCGCTTCGCCGAAGTAATTGAGCAGCACGGTTCGGCGGCAGCCGGCGGCTTCGCAATAGGCCAGCATGGCATCGAGTTTCTGTCGCTCGATGCGCTTCTGTTCGTCGCCGGCGGCCGATTCGTCGATGCGCTGGCCATGGATGACGACGTCGTTGATTCCATAGGTCATCCAGGCTTCCGCCGGTTCGCCATCGCGACCGGCTCGACCGGTCTCCTGGTAATACGCTTCAAGACTTTTCGGCAGGTCGAGATGGGCGACGAAGCGCACATCGGGTTTGTCGATGCCCATGCCGAAGGCGATGGTCGCCACCATGACAATGGCGTCATCGCGGACGAAGCGCTGCTGGTGCTTGCGGCGCGTATCGGCGTCGAGCCCGGCGTGGTAGGGCAGGGCGGCGACGCCCTGGCTCTGCAGCCAGACGGCTGTTTCGTCGACCTTGCGCCGCGATAGGCAATAGACGATGCCCGCTTCGTTGCGGTGTTCCTCGAGAAAGCCGAGCAACTGCTGGCGCGGGTTGTCGCGTTCGACCACTGAATAGCGGATGTTGGGCCGATCGAAGCTGGCGAGAAAAACGCGCGCCTCTTCGAGTCCGAGCCGAAGCGCGATCTCGCTGCGCGTCAAGGCATCGGCGGTCGCGGTGAGGGCGATGCGCGGCACACTGGGGTACTGCTGGTGCAGGGCGGAAAGCTGGATGTATTCCGGACGGAAATCGTGACCCCACTGCGAGACGCAGTGCGCTTCGTCGATGGCAAACAGTGCGATGCGCCGATCGAGCGCGAGACGGTCGAGCAGGCTGAGAAAGCGCTCCGTCAACAGCCGTTCCGGCGCCACGTAGAGCAAATCCAATTCGCCCGCCATCAAGGCTTTTTCGGTGGCCTGGGCACGAGCGAAATCGAGCGAGGAATTGAGGAAGGCGGCACGTACGCCGAGTTGCAGCAGTGCGTCGACTTGATCCTGCATCAAGGCGATCAGTGGCGAGACGACGATGCCGCAGCCGCGCCGCAACAGTGCCGGCAACTGATAGCAAAGCGATTTGCCGCCGCCGGTCGGCATCATGACCAGGGCATCGCCGCCGCTGGCCACATGATCGACGATTTCTGCCTGGGCGCCGCGAAAAGCGGGGTATCCGAAAACAGAGCGCAGCAGGGATAGCGCGGATGGCGTGGGCTCGGTCATGGCGATCGGCGATGCTCGGGGGGTGCGCTAAAGCTGCACTATGCGCCCAGCGCAATCGAGCGGCAGCCGGCTGAATCGACTGCCAGATAGGCCGGTGTGTCCTCCCAGGCGGCCAGCACCCAGCGCTCGCATTGCTGGCCGTCGACGCATAGATTGTGCCGCGCCGGACGATGTGTGTGCCCATGGATCAAGCGGGATGGCAGGCCATGTTCGCGCAATACAGTGGCCAAGGCAGCCGCGTTGACGTCCATGATGGCGGCGATTTTCTTTCTCTTTTCGGATTCGCTGGTGGAGCGCATGGCTTCGATTTGGGCCTTGCGGGTCGCCAGGGGCTGCTCAAGGAAGCGGCGCTGCCAATCGGATGAGCGAACTTGGCGACGAAAATCCTGGTAGGCGGTATCGTCGGTGCATAAGGTATCGCCATGCAGCAACAATGTCGAAACGCCGCCGATCGTCACCAGGCAGACTTCGTCGAGCAGCGTGGCCCCGGACGCCGTGGCAAAGTCCTCGCCAATCAGGAA
>CAISUK010000718.1 GCA_903888645.1 uncultured Pseudomonadota bacterium
ACTGGAAGTAAACAAAGCGCGTCGCGCGAAACCAGTACCATGCGCAGGCCGATCAGGCGCAGCCTGTTCGGTGGGCTTGCGGGGCGCCAAGCCGGCGTGGCGGGGTGGGCGTGAGCCGACCCCTGGAGGCAAGCACAGCGCGCAGCTTTTTCACCAACCCATTGACGAAGCAAAAAGGGGGGCGAAGCCCCCTTTGGGCTATAGCAACCCGCGTTCGGCAAACGACAGGATGGTGCTGCCTGCGACAATCAGGTGATCCAGCACCCGCACGTCCACCAGCGCCAGCGCTGCTTTAAGCGTCTGCGTCAGCGTCTCGTCGGCACGTGACTGTTCCGCCACACCCGACGGGTGGTTATGCACCAGCAGCAGCGCCGCGCTGTTCCTGGCCAGCGCCTCCTTGACCACTTCACGCGGATATACTGATGTCTGGCTCACCGTACCGCGGAACATCTCGACGTAGTCGATGACCCGGTTCTGTGCGTCCAGATGGATGACGGCGAACACCTCATGCTCCAGTGTTGCCAGCTTGACCCGCAGGAAATCGCGCACCACCTGCGGCGAATTCAGGGCTTCGCTACCGCGCAGCTGCCCGGCAAGTACCTTTTGAGCAGCCAGCAGCACCTCGTCGGCATTGGCCGGTCGGTAGTCGCCCGTGACATCACGAACGAGAAGGGAAGAATCGAGAGAAAGAGAAAGTTGCGACATGATCGTGCTCCAGTCCGAATCAGGCGGAATTGCCCGGAACCGGAGGAACACGCCGCAGCGCAGCAGTCAGGGGTCGCAGACGGCCGAATGGACGCGAGCGTGCAGAGCACGTGCAGCCCTTGACGGCGAGAACGGCGTGGTACCTTGAAGGGAACAGCAAGGCCACCCCACACACTCCACTGCCTTGATGGCAAGCGGAGCACGCAGGCCCGTAACGAAGAGAAGGCCGGAGGCGTCAGGGATCAAAGCCGCATGGCCGTGACTCGGCACGAGGCGCGGGGCGGGGCCCGCGAACCCGACGGCGGCAACGCCGGAACGCCAGACTGCTTATTCTCGTGGCGTCCGAAATAAAACTACATGTTTCGGACAATCGGACTTGCAATGCGTCCGAACAACATGTACAAATATCGGACAGGATAAAACCATGTCTGATCTCAAATCCAACATCGCTGCGCAAATCGATGCTGTCGGCCCAGGCCAGGTCTGGGTACCGACCGATTTCGCGCAACTCGGCAACCGCGACGCCATCGACAAAACCCTGCAACGCATGGTTCAGGCCGGCGACCTGCGCCGCATCGACCGCGGTCTTTATGACAAGCCGACCATCAACCGACTGACAAAACGCCCCACGACTCCCGACTACCGCGCAGTGATGGAAGCCATTGCCCGCCGCGATCAGTTGCGCCTGCTCGTGGACGGCATGACCGCCGCCAACGATCTCGGCCTGACCGATGCCGTGCCGGCCCGTGTCACCGTCCATACCGATGCCCGCCGCCGAACCATCCAGCTCGACAAGCTGACCATCGAATTCAAGCAAACCGCACCCAGCCGCCTCTACTGGGCCGGGCGCCCTGCAATGCGCGTGGTGCAGGCACTGCATTGGCTTAAAGACACCCTGATCTCTGATCGCGACCGCATCCAGGGCCGATTGACCCAAGTGCTGGCAGACCCGGCGCACGGTGCTGCGATTCGCCAGGACCTGATCGACGGCTTCAGCGCGATGCCTGCGTGGATGCAAAGCCTGGTTCGTGAACTGCCCGGCTGCGATCCGCAGACTGCGGCCGTCAAGACACTGCAACTACGCAGCAACGTGAAGTCACCAGCGACCCGCCGCCACTCGGCCAACCATCTGGAGGTCACCGGTTGAACCCGTCCTTCCAGGAAGTCATTGCCGCCAGTGACGCCGAGCGGCGCGACCTGTTTCTCGGAACCGCAGCCCGGCTGGGCACCGCAGTCCAGAATGTCGAAAAAGACTTCTGGGTTTGCTGGACGCTCGATGCGCTGTTCAACGGCCTTGCCGTCGGCGGCCCCCGTTTGCTGTTCAAAGGGGGAACCTCGCTGTCCAAGGCCTTCGGACTGATCTCCCGGTTCTCCGAAGACATCGACATCACCGTGTTCCGTGGCGATCTCGGGCAGGCGGCCGACGTGGCAGAACTAACCGCCCTGAGCGGCAAGCAGCGCCGCGCGCGTCTCGACGCCATTCGCGCTGCTTGCCAGGCCTACATCGCCGGGCCGCTGACGGCGCAGTTCACGCAAGTCGCTGCATCCGCCATTCCAGAAGCCCGCTTCCGGCTAGCGCCCGACCCCGATGACAAGGATGGCCAGACACTGCTGTTCTGGTATCCCGCCGTCACCGCCACTGGCGGCGACTACGTGCGTTCCGCAGTCAAGATCGAGTCCGGCGCGAAATCGGCGCTGGACCCGCACGTCGCGGCCACGGTCACGCCTTACGTAGCGCAGGATTTGCCGGATCTGGACCTGACCGTCACCAACGTCACCACCGTGAAGCCCGAGCGTACCTTCTGGGACAAGGTCATTCTCCTGCACGGCCTGCGGCAGTGGCACGACCGCCGCGGCGAACTGCGCCACAGTGGACAGCGCATCTCGCGCCATTACTACGACGTGCATCAACTGATGCAGGACGCATCAGTATACGAATGGCAGGCTGATCGTGCGCTCGCGATCGACTGCGCACAGCATGCGCGGCTGTTCTTCGGCAGCGCGGACCTAGGGCTCGATACCGCGATACCCGGCACATTCACACTGACCCCCAGCGTGGCGATGCGGGAAGCGCTCGCCAAGGATTACGCAGCCATGTCCGGCATGATCTTCGGCGAGATTCCTAACCTCGATACCGTACTCGCCAGCGTGGACCGGCTCGAGCAGATCGTCAACGGCGCCACAACAGCCGCGTCGCTCGCACACGAGGAGCGGCGTGAATGAACGGTTACTTCAGCGACCGAGAGAATGGCCCTAGCGCCCGTACCGAGCAGGTTATATCGCCCACTGTCTGGGCTGGCCTGGCGGGAACGGTACAGGCGCTGATCAACAGCAGTGCCTTCGGCCTGCGGTTTCCCACGAACTTCCCATCGCGTCCACCGTCAGGTCCTTTGGCAAAGCCCTGCACCGAGATGCCGAGCAGACGCTGGCACAAGAACACGATGAGGCGCTCGAACTGGTCGTCGCTCAAATCCTCGTAGGCAAATTTCATGGCCGTACCTGTGTCCTGTTCCCCGTCGTTCAGCGCGTCAACCGATGGACAGCTTGACCGGCTTGCCGACGCGACTGAGCATTTCCACCAGCGTGTCGATGGTGAACTTGGCTGTCTTCTTGTTCACCACGTCGGATACGCGCGGACGCGAGACCATCAGGATCTCGGCGGCCTCGGTCTGCTTCAGGTGATGCTCGGTAATCCAGGTGGACAGCTCTTCCATCAGTTGCTGCTTCAGCAACTGGGTGTCGTTGATCTGTTTGCGCGAGGCTGCCTGCAAACGCTTGGCCTCGGCGGGTGCGAAGCCAAGCTCCAGGAAAAGGTTCGCTCCCGGCTTCGTCACATGGCAGATTTCGGTGTCGATCTTCATTTCTGACCCTTTCTCGCGTTGACCACGGCGCGGTAGCGCGCCTCGGCAATGACCTTGTCCTGCTTGCTGGTCGCTTGAGTTTTCTTCTGGAAGCAGTGCAGGACATACACAGCTTCCTCAAATTTGGCGACGTACATCACCCGATAGATGCCGCTGGCCTCCCGAATACGGATTTCCTTGGTACCGGGCCCGACATCATCGAACGGTTTCCAGTCGTCCGGATCCAAACCAACCTGAACCTTACCCAGCTGGAAACCAGCGGAGCGGCGTGGGTCTTCCGGGAATGCCAGCAAGTCGTAGTAGGCGGAACCCACCCAGCGAATCTCTTTTTCGCCACTCATCGCTTCACTCTGTATAAAATATTATACACATCAAGGACGCAGGTCGAACTCTTCAGGAGGGGTACGCATTGGCTTGGTGCTCCGGCCCCGTCCATCGCATGTCGCCACAGTTCAGCGCAGTGCCGCGTAGTACTCTTGAAAACTGCGCTCGCACCCGACTGGCTATGCCCCCGGTATGCGGTCTGATTTCAATCGTGGCCAGCCTTCGCCATTCCCGCGAGCTTGGATGCTTCTTTGGTCTTCTCCACTGGTACCTTCGATTCGTCCTCTGAACTTGCGCGTTCCTGCCGTAACCGATCTAGATAGTTCGCCCACTCCCTGAGCATCGCACGGCGTTCGTCCTTGTATGCATGGCGATTGTAGGCCGCGCGTACCGCATTCGCCGGCACGTGTGCCAGGCAGTGCTCGATCACATCGACATTCCCACCGACCCGGTTAAAGTAAGTGCTGAAAGCGGCACGCATGCCATGCGGCGTGCCTTCGCCGCTGAACCCCAGCCGCTCCATGAGGGCATTCAAGCTGCGGTTGGCCATCGGCCGGCGCGGGTCCACCCGATTGGGAAACAGATGCTCCCTATTGGCCGGCACGAGGGCACGCAAGCGGGTGAGCAATGCGACCGCCTGCGGGGGCAGTGGAATCCAGTGGGCGCGCTTGGCCTTCATTCGATCCGTAGGGATCTCCCACTGGGCGTTTTTCAGATCCACTTCATCCCATCGGCCTTCGATGACTTCGGCCTTGCGGCAGGCGGTCAGCAGCACCAGCAGCATGGCGATGCGTGTCTCCTCCTTGATCCTGGAGCTGGCGTCCAGGGTGCGCAGGAAATCGCCAATCCCTTTTTCGGACAGGGCCGGGTGGTTGTTCTGGTTGCGCTTCTTCATTACGCGTACGGGCGGCACCGGGTTGTTCTCGATCAGGCCGGAGTCGATGGCGTACTCGAACACGCCCCACAAGTGATTGCGCAGATTGCGCGCGACTTCGGGGGCACGCTGCTCGACACCTTTCAGCAGTGCCGTCAGTTCCAGGCGCGTGATGCCGCCGATCGGGCGATCCTTGAGCTTCGGCAGCAGATCGTTGTCGATTTCGCGGTTGCGCTGCTTCACTGTGGAGGGTTGCAAACCCGCAGCCGTCGCCGCATTCCAATCCGCCAAAACGGTGGCGAATGCCCCTTTGACCCGCTCCAACTGCTTCTGCGCCTGCACGATCTTCTCGTCACGCCGGGCATGTACGGGACTGATGCCTAGGGCAACCGTTTTCCGGGCTTCGGCGTGCAGGTTGCGTGCTTCTGCCAAGCCTATCTCGGGAAAGGAGCCCAATGCGTGTTTGCCTTCAACGCCGTTGATACGGAACTTGTAACGCCACAACTTCGAACCATTGGGCTGGACAAGAAGGTATAGACCACCACTGTCCGCGAGCTTGTAGGCACGGTCCTTCTGCTTGGCGGTCTTGATTTTCAGGGTCGTGAGCATTGGGAACTTTCACTGGCGAGGCCCCCAATGATGCCCCCAAATGATCAAG
>CAISUK010000719.1 GCA_903888645.1 uncultured Pseudomonadota bacterium
GGCGCAGGACGGAATCCAGTAACCACCTTGGATCATGGCAGCTGGGCACCGACTTTGATCGGGGCGAAGGGCAAAGTCAAATGCCATAGGCCGGTTGCGAGCATCGCCTCGATCCGTTAGTATTACGTCCGTTATAACAATTGGAGCGCGCCATGCACATGCTCAAACTCACCCAGATCGGCAATTCCGTCGGCGTCATCCTGCCCAAGGAAGTACTCTCACGCCTGAAGCTGGAAAAGGGCGATGTAATTTTCATAACCGAAACGCCGGAAGGTTTCGCCATCACACCGCATGATCCGGCCTTCGAGGCGCAGATGACGGCTGCTCGGCAGATCATGAAGAAGCGTCGCGCGGTGCTGCACGAACTGGCGAAATGAGCGGCTGGAACTGGATCGAGCGGTCCGTCGTTCTCGCTATCCACAACGAACAACTGGTCGAGCATGGCGGCGCCGCCGGCATCCGCGATGCCGGCCTGCTCGACTCCGCGCTCGCCCGGCCACTCAATCGTGCTGCCTACGAGCAGCCCGATGTCGCCGACCTGGCCGCATCCTATGCCTTCGGCGTTGCCCGCAACCATCCTTTCATCGACGGCAACAAGCGCACGGCCTTCATGGTGCTGGAATTGTTCCTCGCATTGAACGGCCATGAGCTGGTCGCTGACGATGCCGACTGCGTCCTGACGATGCTTGCGCTGGCTGCCGGGGAACTCGACGAGCCGGTCTTGGCCGAGTGGATACGCACTCGGTCGCTGGCGCGCTGACAGCCGCTGTTACATCTGCCGAAAACGGCCGGCGAAGCTGCGACTGACCTCCAGCTTTTCTGGGCGATTGCGGAGCTGGATGATCAATTGCTCGCCATCGCGATTTACGGCGGCGATTTCCTTGACGGCGACCAGCGTGCCACGATGGATCTGCCAGAAGCGGTCCGGGTCGAGTTCGTCGACGAATTCGCGGATCGGCTTGCGCACCAGCGCCAGTTCCTTCGCCGTTGCCACCGCCGTGTATTTGTCCTGCGCCTGCAGAAAAATGACTTCGTCGACCGGCAACAGGCGCAGTTGCTGGCCGAGGCCGGTCTGTATCCATTGCAGGTATCCAGCGGGCCGGGCCGGCGTCGGGGTCGGCGTCGGCGTCGGGGCGATTCGCCCGGCCAAGCCTTCCAGCCTTTCGATGACGGCGGTGAGGTTGCTCGCCGGTTCCTGTTCGGCCAGCCGCGCCTTGAGGCGGCGCACCGTCACCGCCAGACGTTCCGGATCGGCCGGCTTCAGCACGTAATCGATCGCACCCTGCTCGAAGGCCTCGACGGCGTGAGCGTCGTAGGCGGTGACGAAGACGATATGGCAGCGGTTGCCGATGTCACGCCCCGCCTCGATGCCTGTTTTTCCGGGCATGCGGATGTCGAGGAAAGCCAGATCCGGGTTCAAGGCTGCTACCTGTTCGATGGCCTCGCTGCCATTGATCGCTTCGCCGACGATTTGCAGTTCCGGCCAGGCATCGCCCAGCCGTCGCCGCAACTGCTCGCGCATCAGCCGCTCGTCATCCGCGATGATTGCCGTTGGTGCTTTCAAGAGGAACCTCGATGGTGACTTGCGCGCCGGTCGGTGCGTTGGCGGAAATGACCAGCGCCGCCCGGTCGCCGAACAATGCCTGGAGCCGTTCGCGAATGTTGTTCAAGCCGATGCCGGTACCGGCGGTGTTGCCATTACCGAAGCCGAGTCCGCTGTCGGCGACGATGACGCGCAGACGTCCCGATGCGGCGCGGGCACTGATGAGCAGGCTACCGCCTTCGGCCTTTGGCTCGAGACCGTGCTTGATGGCATTTTCCACAACGGATTGCAGCATGAGGATGGGGAACGGCACGGCAGTCAGTTCCGCTGGCATGTCGACGGTGTAACTGAGGCGATCTTCCATGCGGATCTTCATGATGGCCAGATAGTTGCGGCACAATTCGATTTCATCGCCAAGGCGACTGGTCTGGCCGCGCATCTGTGGCATGGCACCGCGCAGGAAGGCGATCAAATGGCGCTGCATTTCACCGGCGCGGGGCGGATCGGTTTCGATCAGGTGCTCGACGGCAGCCAGCGTATTGAA
>CAISUK010000720.1 GCA_903888645.1 uncultured Pseudomonadota bacterium
AGGACGCGCTGAATGTGTTCCCACTCAAGGCGATCAACCGATAGCGGTTGATCGGCCGCTGCGATGCCGGCGTCACCGCTGGTGCGGGCGAAGGCTGCCACCACCTGGTCCGCATCGACCGGCTTGGCCAGATAGTGGACGGCTCCGAGTTTGATGGCTTCCACTGCGGTGGCGATGCTGGCATATCCGGTAAGCATGACGATGCGGGTTTCCGCGTCAAGCTCGATCAGCCGCTCGATCAGCGCCAGGCCCGAAGCCCCCGGCATTTTCAGGTCAACCACGGCATATTCCGGTGGCTGCTGCGCCGCCATCAGCATCGCCCGCTCGGCATCTTCGGCGATGCTAACGGCAAACCCGCGTCGCTCCAGCGCCCGGCCCAGCACGTGCCGAAAAGCTTCGTCGTCATCGACCAGCAGCAAGCTGGGACGGTCCTGATCGTGGTTCGAAGTCATGGGCGTTCCGCTATTTTCAATCGTTCGAGTGGCAGGCTGATGCGCGTGCAAGCACCGCCGCCGAGTCTGTTGAAAAGTTCGACCTTGCCGCCGAGTCGCTCCAGGGTTGCATTTGACAGGAACAGGCCAATCCCGATGCCACCCTGGTCGCGCTTGGTGGTGAAAAACGGCTGACCGATTTTTTGCGCAGCGCTGCCGGCCAGGCCGGGGCCGCGATCGAGAATCTCGATCTGGCACTCGCTCTTGCCCCAGCGCGCTGTCATATGCACCTCATCCGGCGATGCGTCGGCAGCATTGTCGAGAAGATTGAGCAACGCCTGCGCAAGTGTCGGCTCGGGCAGAATCGACGGCGGTGGCTGCGTGCCTTGCCAGTCGGTCAGCAGGATGGTTTGCGGTTGCAGCAGCCGCCACTTTTCAGCGAGTTCCTGCAGGTACACTTCGATTGGCAGAGCGGCGACACTTTCGGCGCGCGTCCTGCCGGCGGAACTGAGCAATTGGCTGAGCAGTTCCTTGCAGTTATTAACCTGCCGGCGTAACAGCCCAAGATCTTCACGCAACGACTCGTCGCCCTCGTGCTGCAACTCGAGTTCGCGGATCACCACGGCCATGGTGGACAGCGGTGTGCCCAGTTGATGCGCGGCGCCGGCAGCCAGCGTGCCGAGCGCCAGAATCTGCTCATTGCGCAAAGCTTCCTCGCGTGCCGCCGCCAGTTCCTGATCGCGGGCGCGCAGTGTGGCGGCGAGCCGTGCCAGGAAGAAAGCAATGATGCCGGCGCTGACCATGAAGTTGAACCACATGCCCAAGACATGAAGAGCAAAACCGCTATCGGAAGCGGCCATGGCTCCGCCTCCGCCATGCCCACCATGTTCGCCATGACCCGCGTGGCCGGCATGCTCTGCGCCTGGCGCCGGCGCCAGCAGAAAGTCGAGAAATGGCAGCTCGACGTTTTGTGGGGGCAGCGGGACATTGTGAAACAGCAAGACGGTGTAGCCAGCCAGGGTCAATGCCGCCATCGCCCAGGCATAGACCGGCGGCAGGATCGCCGCCGTGATCGTCAGTGGCAGCAGAAAAAGCGAGACAAAGGGATTGGTCGAGCCGCCGCTGAAATACAGCAGGGCGCCCAGCGTCAGGACATCGACGGCGATCTGCGCAAACAATTCCGGATCGGTTACCGGCCAGGGTCGCGACAAGCGCCACCAAGTGAATAGATTCACCCCGGCGAGCAGGCCGACGATGCTGGCCAGAGTCTGCCATTGCCCGCCAGGCAAAGTCAGCCAGCGCTGCGCTCCAAAGAGCACCAGCACCTGGCAAGCGACCTCAATCCAGCGTAGCGCGAACAGTCGCGGCAGAAGGTTGGTTTGGCGCACCGGCGAGTCGGGGGCGAGCAATGACATGGTCACGATTCTACTGGCCCGCCGGGAGGATTTGCCCGGGTGCGACCTTATGTCGCAGGTCGCGTGAATCGGTGAATCTGCGAATGCTGTTCCTATAGCTGACGAAGCCGTTCGGCGGCTCTGGCCAGCGTGTCTTCGGACTTGGCAAAGCAAAAGCGTAGTACCTTGTCGTCGGTGCCGTCAGAATAGAAAACCGACACTGGAATCGACGCCACACCAATTTCGCGCGTCCACCGCTCGGCCAGTTGGCGGTCACCTTCATCGCTGATGCGATCGTAGCGGGCCAGTTGAAAATACGTACCGCTGCAGGGCAGCAGTTCGAAGCGCGAGCCGGCCAATGCCTGGCGAAAAAAATCGCGCTTCTGCTGATAGAAGGTCGCCAGTTCATCGTACCAGTCGGGTCGCAGCCGCATGAAATCAGCGAGGCCGAGCTGGCCCGGCGTGTTCACGCAAAAGGTGATGAACTGGTGCGCCTTGCGAAACTCATTCATCATTTGGCGCGGTGCCAGGCAATAGGCGATCTTCCACCCGGTGACGTGATAAGTTTTGCCGAAACTGGAAACGATGAAGCTGCGCTCGGCCAGGCCGGGATAGCGGGCGACGCTCTCGTGGCGGCGACCGTCATAAATCATGTGCTCGTAGACTTCGTCGCTGACGACGACAATGTCGGTACCGCGCACGACGGCTTCCAGTTCGCGCAAATCGTCGGCGCGCCAGACGCTGCCGGTCGGATTATGCGGGCTATTGATCATGATCATTCGCGTCCGCGGCGTGATCAGGCGGCGCACCTCGTTCCAGTCAGGCCGGTATTCCGGAAAAGACAGTCGTGCATAAACCGGCGTGCCACCACTGAGCAGAATGCCAGGGACATAGCTGTCATAGACCGGCGCAAAAACGATCACTTCGTCACCTGGCCGCACGCAACAAGTGATGGCGGTGTAGATCGCCTGGGTGGCGCCGGCGGTGACGGTGATCTCGTCTTCAACGTCATAATTGACGCCATAGATGGCCGCGACCTTTTCGGCAATCGCCTCGCGCAACGGCAGGGCACCGGCCATCGGCGCATATTGGTTGTGGCCCGCCGCCATGTGCCGGGTAACGGCATCCATGAGCTCGGCCGGCCCGGAGAAGTCGGGAAACCCCTGCGACAAGTTGAGCGCGCCGCAATCCTGCGCCAACCTCGACATGACGGTGAAAATCGTCGTACCGATGGTGCTCAGTGCCGGTTTGGGAATAAACATAAATTGCTTGCCAAGTTTGCCTGGCCGCGGCGACGACTGCCGTAGCGACCCATTTGAACCTTCACCGCGCGCTCATTCCTGAACTGAAACGCACAGCTGAACCGGGATCGCCCGTTTCGGCACAAGCCGCCAATCAGTGCGATCGTCCGCTGCAAAGCGGATTATCAACTACGAAGTCCGGACAGCCAATAGCATTCCGCGGAGATGGTCCAACACTCCTTGGCGTGTCGGCGCGAGGCTGTCGTGGCGGCTAGCGAAATTGCCAACCTGAACCCGCTCGCGCGCTGCGGGCACCTCACCCCAAACCTGGCGGACGAATGAAACTCGCAGCGCGCTAAACGAAGGCGGCCAGCTGCGCCGCCAAAAACTTACTTGACGTAGATCTTGTCGAACACGCCGCCGTCGGCAAAGTGTGTCTTCTGCGTGGTGCGCCAGTCACCGACGATGTCAGCCAGCGTGAACAACTTGATCGGCGCGAATTGTTTGGCATACTTGGCGGCAACTTTCGGGTCGATGGCGCGGTAGTAATTCTTCGCGGCGATTTCCTGACCTTCCGGTGTGTACAGGTAGTTCAGGTATTCGGTCGCAACCTTGCGCGTACCCTTCTTGTCGACCACTTTGTCGACCACGGCAACCGGCGGCTCGGCAAGGATCGACACGGATGGCGTGACGATTTCGAACTTCTCCGGACCAAGCTCCTTGACGGCTAGGAAGGCTTCATTTTCCCATGCGATCAGCACGTCGCCGATGCCGCGTTCGACAAAGGTCGTGGTGGAACCACGGGCGCCGGAGTCAAGCACCTTGACGTTGCCGTAGATCTTCTTGACGAACTCCTCAGCCTTGGCGACATTGCCGCCCGGCTGCTTCAGGGCGTAGCCCCAGGCAGCGAGGTAGTTCCAGCGGGCGCCGCCGGAAGTCTTGGGATTCGGCGTGATGACTTCGACGCCCGGACGGATCAGGTCGCCCCAGTCCTTGATGCCTTTGGGATTACCCTTGCGGACCAGGAAAACGATGGTCGAAGTGTAGGGCGAGGCATTGTTCGGGAAAGCTTTTTCCCAGCCGTGGTTGATGATGCCTTTGTCCTCGATGGCGTTGATGTCGCCACCCAGCGCCAGGGTTACGACATCGGCATCGAGGCCGTCGATCACGGCGCGCGCCTGAGCGCCGGAGCCGGCATGGGAAGCCTTGATGCTGAGGTCTTCGCCGCTCTTCGCTTTCCAGTACTTGGTGAAAGCAGCATTGAAGTCCTGATACAACTCGCGGGTCGGATCATAGGACACATTGAGCAGCGTGGTCGCGCCGATGGCGTTGCCGATCAGGCCCAGCACCAGGGCAGCGGCAATAAAGGTACGACGGGAATTTTTCATCGATGAATCTCCGTAGTTAGAACAGGGTAATAAGAGTGATAAAGCGGGCCAAGCCTACGCAAATATTTTCATGGGCAGAACGAAGATTTTCTGCTTAGCTTATGGCGCAAAACCCTGATCCAGACTGCTTCATTGCACTTTGCTGCGAATCCAGCAATGTCGCCAGTCAATTTGCTGAACTCGCAGCATGGCGACCCGAGGTTGCAGCCGCAACACGCGCTGCCAGAGCGGAAAATGGCATATCGGGTCGTCTGGCACGATAGCTGCGAACCGAGCCGGAATCCATATGCGAGGAGGCTTCACTTTGGTCCGCAAGACAGCCAGCGACTTCGATCCGGAAGTCCTCAGACTATTCGACAAATATGACGAGGCAGTTGCAAAAGTGGCTTGGCAGCGCACGGTCAGTTTCTTCAATGCGCGTCTGCGCGTTCTGTAAATCGTCGTCAATCCACGGGGCGGTTGCCGCGCAGGCAGAAAATGCGCCGCACGAAAAACTACTCCGCAAAAGGTTCAGGAGACGTCGGATGAAATTCACAAGAGTCGAGGCGTTGGCTGCGCTGGACATCGCCATACCCACAGTCGCCAAAGCTCATACGGTGCTGAACACATCCAATCCGACCTCGGCCGGGCTGCTGCAGCTGGAAAAGATCACCACTGTCGAAGGGGCGCTGCCGATCTTTGCCGGGCCGGACCTGGTCGGTGCCATCGGCATATCCGGCGCACCCGGCGGCGACAAGGACGCGGCTTGCGGCCAACCACCAAGTCGCGTTGAAGGACAAGGCATTCGAAAAGGAAACGCTGAACGTAAATGTCGGAGATTCGGTGGAGTTCCGCAATGCCGATCCTTACGACCATGACGTTCTTTCGCAATCCACTGCCAAGACTTTCGACCTCGACTCGGTGCCTCCCGGCGAGAGCGGCAAGATCACTTTCGACAAACCGGGAACCGTCGAGGTC
>CAISUK010000721.1 GCA_903888645.1 uncultured Pseudomonadota bacterium
GCTACCAGCTTCGCAGCGGCCGCGCAGATTGATGTGGCATCCCGCAAATACCGATATTATCTTGTCCTTTGCGGCGCAAGGTGCAAACTGGCGGGCGCTGCCGGTGGTCGCTGTTTGCTGCCACACCTCGTTCGCGAAAGCATTTTCATGTCGAGACTGAACGAAAAACCTGCGAACCCTGCTCGCTGCCACAGCGGCTTTACGACCATCGAACTGGTCGTGGTGATCGTCATGATGGGCATCCTGGCGGCGGTTGTCGCGCCGCGCATGGACTTATTGACCGGATTCGACGAGCGCGGTTTCCACGACCAGTTGAAAGCCTCGCTGCAATACGCGCGCAAGGCAGCGGTGGCGGCGCGCCATCCGGTCTGCGTCGGTATCACCAGCGGCGCTGGAACTGCCGCCAAGGTCGCGTTCAGCATCGATCCGGTGGACCCGGATTCGGTGGTAACTATCAATTGCACCATGGCATTGGTACTGCCGGCGCCGCCCCGTGGTTGCGTTGCCGGCTCGGTTTGCGCGCCGAGCGGGGTGACGCTGGGCCTGGGTTCGGGTTCGGCATCCTCATTTGCCTTCGGCGCCTTGGGCCGACCGGTCGATATGAGCAAAACCGCTGTCGGGACCGTCACGTTCACCATTGCCGGCAGCGGTGCGTTCACGCTAGCCGTGCAAAGCGAAACCGGCATGGTGCAGTGAGCGTCATGCACAGGCAATCTTCCGCACAGCGCGGCTTCACCCTGCTCGAATTGATCGTGTTCATCATCATCATCTCGATCGGCTTTGTCGGCATTCTTTCCGTATTCAATGTGACCGGCCTGAGAAGCGCCGATCCCATGCAGCAGAAGCAGATGCTGACCATCGCCGAAGCGATGCTGTCCGAGATAATGCTCAAGGATTATGACGATCCCGGCAACGATTGCACGCCGGTGACCACGCCGAGATGCATGCTCAACAATGCTTTTGACCGGCAAAACTATAACGACGTCAGCGATTACGATACCTTCGCTACGACCGGTATCTACCGGATCGATGGCAGCGCCATTGCCGAACTCGCCGCCTACAATCTCACGGTCTCCGTCACCAATGCGGCGCTGGGTGGCGTCACCGCCAAGCGTGTCACGGTGACCGTGACCAATGGCGGCAACACGCTGTCGCTCGACGGCTACCGGACCAATTATGGCGGTTGATCATGACCTCTGACTTGCGCCCGCGGCAGCATGGATTCACGCTACTTGAAGCGGTGGTGGTCATCGTCGTCATGGGCATCCTCGCGTCGATGCTGTCCGTCTTCATCCGCGTGCCGGTCGAAGGCTATTTCGACACCGTGCGCCGCGCCGAACTGACCGATGTCGCCGATACCCTGTTGCGCCGCATTTCCCGGGAAGTCCGCACCGCGTTGCCCAATAGCGTGCGGGCGCCGGCGAATGCCGATGACAAATGCTTCGAGTTTCTGCCGACACTCGGCGGCGGCCGCTACCGGGCGGCGCCGACGGTGGCTGGCGGCGGCAACGTGCTTGGTTTCGACAAGGCCTACGCGAATTTTGACGTGCTGGCGTCCGTCAATCTGGGCAATGCCCTGACTGCCGGTAATCGCGTCGCCATCTATAACCTCGGCATCAACGGTGCCGATGCCTATGCCGGCGATACGACAGCAGTCATTGCCGCGGCGAGTACCACCGCGAATATCACCTTGAGTCCATCGAAACTGTTTCCTTTCGAGTCGCCGGGCAAGCGCTTTCAGGTGATTCCAGGTACGTCCACTGTTTACGCCTGCACAGCGGTCGGTACTTTGAATGGCGCCGGGACAGGTCAGTTGCAGCGCTATACGCGAACGATCAATGCGGGCCAAGTCGCCAATTGCACGGCACCAGGTTCGGTCGTCATACTCGCGCAGAACGTCAGCGCCTGCAGCTTCACCTACACCAGCGCTGCTACCGCGCGTGCCGGGTTGCTGACGATGTGGCTTGGCGTTCAGCAGGGCGGCGAGACGGTCCAGCTCTATCAGGAAGTTCACGTCGACAATGTGCCATAGGACAGAGCGCGGTTTTGCCATGGTCACGGCGATCTTCATTCTCGTCGTGCTGTCCGCGCTCGGCGCCTTCATCGCCACCGTCTCGAGCAACCAGCAGGTTGGCGCCGCCCTCGACGTGCAGGGTGCGCAGGCTTACCAGGCGGCCCGTGCCGGCGTCGAGTGGGGGCTTTACCAGGTGCTCAATGCCACCTCCTGTTCCGCGGCCGGTGCCGAAGTCGACGTCAGCGCCGCTCCGTCGCTGGCCGGCATGACGGTGACGGTGAAATGCACTCCGTTAGTTGCCGACGAAGCCGCCCTGGGCGCGCTTTACAATGTGACTGCCTGGGCCTGCAATACGCCTGGCGCGGTAACGCCAAGGTGCCCGGGATTGGTTGGCGGACTCGGTTATGTCGAACGCAAGATCACTGCGCTGGCGGAGAAGTGAAAATGGTTTTCCTGCCGGCCAGTCTGGAGCGATGAGGGACATGATGAATCCCGGTAGTCCAAAGTGGTGTGTGTCTGGTGCGTTATGCTTGACTGGCAAAGTTTTGCGTGCAGCCTCGGTGTTCGTTTGCGTCGGATTGTTTTCGACACTTGGCCATGGCGCCTGTAACACGACCTACACTCTGGTCGCCGGCAGCAGCGCGAGTCTGGTGGGCACGCCTCTGAGCGCCTGCACGATTTCCGGGTCAACGATCACATGTACGCAGGATGTGACGGTTAGTACCAATAACCTGTGCATTCTCACGACGTCTTCGTCCATGACCATTGCCGTTGATACCAGTACCTTCAATTGGGCCGGCAACAATGGTGTGCTCGGCAGTAGCACAAACCCCATTAACCTTAATGCCCAGTCCATCAACGTCGATGGACAAAGTTTTACGTCATACGGCAACTGGACTGCAACCGGTACCCTGAATTGCAACACCAACGCACAAACGGCGCTGAACGGGACCGTGTCAGGATCGCCCAACAACTGCACGGCCTACATTCATGCAGCAACACAGAACTGCCTCACCGACACATTCGCCGGCGGCACGCTGGACACCTCGGTCTGGAATGTCAGCGGTGTCGGCTACACCCCGCGAGTGGTGACATCTCCTGCGGTGACCAGTAACCGCCTGCGGCTGACAGACGCAGTTGGATACGAGGCCACCTTTGCCCAGTTCAAGAAATGGTTTCCCGGTGCCGGCAACAAGGTGGTGGTCGAGTTTGACTATTACGTCTGGGGTGGTAACGGCGCTGATGGTTTGTCTGTGGTTTTGTCTGATGCCAGTGTGCCACCAACGCCGGGGGCCAGCGGTGGTTCGCTGGGCTATGCGCAAAAATCTGGTGTCAATGGGTTTGGTGGTGGCTGGCTAGGGATTGCCCTGGATGAGTTTGGCAATTTCCCTAACAACAACGAGGGACGCAATGGCTACCCGTCGGGCTGGGTCGCGCCTGCGGGCGCCAATTTCGCGACCAGGCAGTATGCCAACAGCGTATCGGTTCGCGGTAGCGGGTCTGCAGCAACGGGATTTTTTTTGCTGGCAACCAGTGGGAGCCTGACCCCCAAGCTCTGGCAAAGCAGCAATACCAGCGCTACCACGCAGCGTTTTCGCATCACCGTGGACCACTCCAATAGCTTGAATGCGTATGTTTCGGTGGACCGCGACCTTACCGGCACCGGCAATAGTTACACCTCGATCATTCCGCCGTTTGATGTCAGGGCCACTAACAGCGGGCAAGCGGCCGTGCCCACCAACATGATGCTGTCTTTCACCGGTGGAACCGGTGGCAGCACCAACAACCATGAGATCGCCAACGTCCGGGTTTGCGCCACCGCCATGAACCCGGTGGGTGGCGCCGTGGCCGCAGCCAACTTCGAATGCATGGACGGCTACCTGACCCAGGCCAGTTACAACAACCGGCAAACCACTCCGGCCGCCCGCAACCCGATCTACACCAAGCTGGCGCGCACCGGGTTCAATCTGCGCGTGGTGCCCCTGGCAGCCGACGGATCGTTTCAGTCCAGCTATATTCCGGCCGGGGGTAGCTCGAAAAATGTCACCGTCGAGATTTTTGATGCCAGCGCGTCTGTACCGGCCACTTGCTCAGCCTACAGTGCTGGCAATCTGGTAGCAACGCAAACCGTCACCCTGGCCAGCGGGGTGAACTTCCTGACCAACAACTTCACCGTCAACAAGGCCTACACCAAGCTGATGTGCCGGGTGACCGACAACAACTCTGGCAGCCCCGTATACGGCTGCTCTTCGGACCAGTTTGCGGTGCGCCCGGGTGATGTGACGCTGTCCACCATTCCCACCATGGCTACGCCGCCTTCGGCCAGCGCAGCAGGCACGGTCAAGGCCGGGGCCGCGTTCACGCTGCGCGCCAGCACTTCCACATCATCCACCGATGCTTACAGCGGCGCGCTGTCGCAAGTGTCCAGCCCGCCCACGCTCACCGCCCAAACCACGGCGCAGGACACTACGCAGGTCTCAGGCGGCGTGGTCGGCAGCCTCAGCCCGAGCAGTCTGACGGCCAATGCCAGCACCACCGGCAACGCCAGCTACGGTGAGGTGGGCTACTTGTATCTGGCTGCCGGCGCTTACAGCGACACCAGCTTCACAACGGTCGATCAGGTGGGCGACTGTGTTTCCGCCAGCACCAGCACCACGCTGAGCAGCGGCAAATATGGTTGCGTGATTGGCAACACCGCGGTGGTGTCTTTGGGGCGCTTTGTGCCGGATCACTTCGTTGTTACGCCCGCCCCGGTGGTGCCGGGGTGTGGCAGTAGCTTCACCTATTTCGGCCAGGATGGGGTTCGGACCCCATTCACCATTACTGCCCAGAACAGTGCCAATGCCACCACACAGAACTACACTGGATCATTTGCTAAATTCATTACCACCAACTATGCCAGCTACGTGTTCACCGGCAGCGGCCTGCCGACGGGCGTCAGCTTTGGCACCGGCGCCACGGCGCCTTCCGGCACCTGGAGCAGCGGTGTCGCCAGCGTCACAGCTACTCATTTGGTGGCTCGGCCCAATGCCCCGGTCATACCAGCATCCGTTACTTTCAGCGCGGCGCCCGTGGATACGGACGGTGTTACCGTGGCAGTTCCCACGGCCGTCAATTCTGCAGCAGCAACGTTCGACTACGGCCGTGTTCGGCTGCTCAATGCCAACGGTTCGGAATTGCTCAACTTACCGCTGACAGTGCGTTTGGAATATTGGCAAAGCGCCGCGAACGGCTGGCAGGTGAATAGCGGCGATACCTGTACTGCGATTACCGCCTCGAACTTTGCCTTCGCATTCGGCGGAACTGGCAACAACATGAACGCCTGCAAGACGGCGCTGACTCTCGCTGGCACCGCGCCAAATTACGCGCTGACCCTCGCCAGGCCCGGTAGCGGCAACAACGGCTGGGCCGACATCACCTTGAATCTGGGCGCGACGGCCACGGGAAACACCTGCACTGCAGTGGGCGGCTCAAGTCCGGCAGCGACCACCGCCAATGCGCCGTGGCTGCAGTTCAATTGGACCGGTACCGTAGGCAACCCCAAAGCACGCGCAACCTTCGGCGTCTACAAATCAGGCCCGGTTATCCATCGTCGTGAGCTCTATTGAGCCGGGTGACGCCGCGCGCTCGCCAGCATCAGCCAGGGTAACGCCAGGAATGGCCACAGGTAGGAAGCGAGCCGGGTCAGTCCGTTGAAGTTCAGGAAGTTGCCCTGCTGCCAGTTCTGCAGCATGTTGATGAGGTAGGGGTTGGCCGGTGCGAGGTTCACCAGCACAGTCGCCAGCAGCAGCGCCATCGCGGCAATGGCGCGTTGCAAGGCACGCGGCAGTGACAGCGCGAGCAGCCCAAGAGCGGCGCCGATGGCGAGGCCGATGCTGTTGCCCGGGGTTAACCATCGGATAAATTCGGCCGGGTCGAACAATACCGCAGCGGAGAGCATTTTTACGCCCAGGGCGAGTAGCAACAATGCGGCCAGCGGCGCGCGTTGCGGACGCAGCAAGACAACGCTGCCGAGCAGCGCCACCGCCAGCGCATTGGCCGCGGCTATCGTGGCCTCCAGCGTGCTGAAACGCTCGGCGCTGAAGGGCATCGACGCCGGCAGATCGAGCAATCGGCGCAGGTCGCCGGTGCCGAACAGCAGGATCTCCGGATTGAGCTGGGCGAGCAGCCACAAACCAATCAGGAGCAGCCCGTAGTCGCCGCTGCGGCCGGGAACGATGAGTCGGTCGCGCAACGTGTCGATCGTGCCACCGTGCAGCAATGCCGAGCCCCAGCGCAGGCTGGCCAACACACCGAGCAGCGCACCCAGGGCGTTGCAGCCGAGATCGACATTGGATGAGACGCGACTGGGCAGAAAATTTTGTATCGTCTCCATCGACAGGCTCAGCGCGGTAGCTGCCAGGACGGCGATCAGCGTGGCGAGCCAGCGAGGAAACCTGCGTTGCCCGAGCGCGCCCCAGAGAAAACCCAGCGGAAAGTAGGCGATGCTGTTGGTGACGAGATCGAAGACCGTCCAATAGCGCGGCCAGGCGACGCTGAGAAATGCCAATAGCGGCGTGCCCTTGTCTAACCAGCCAGCAAAAGGATAAAGGCTGGCATAAACGATCAGCAGAGTGTAGCCGGGGGCCAGAACACCGGCGAGGCCGGATGCCGCGCGTTCGCTCATTTGCAACCGATACCCAACCGATGCTCGGCGAAACTGCGTTAGCGCGCCGCGGTCGTTCCGGTGAATTTGGCGGCAACTTGGGCGGCCAGTCGATGCGGCAGCAGGTCGGCCAGTTTGGGCGGCCGGGGCAATTGCGCCAGTCTTGGTAGCGAGATCGACGACAGGTCAATGGCATCAAGCGTGTTCTTCACCAGCAGACCGAGTTCGGTGTCGCCTTCCATGAGCAGGCGGCGGCCGAAGAATAGTGTGTCGGCATCTTCTTCGCGCAGTAGCAGGGCGAGGAAATCGCGGCTGCGGGCGCTGATCGTCAGATCGGCGGCATGACCGTCGTAGGCCGGACGAAAGGCGCGGCCCTTGAGCACAAAGCGCAAGGTCATGCCGGCGTCAATGACGCGAATGCGCAGATGCTTGCCCTGCAGCGGCTCCAAGGTATCGCGCGGCAGCAGATGGTCAAGCGCCAGGTTCAAGGCGGCGACCAGCGCCAGCGAAGGCGGCAATTGCGGCAGACGGGTGCCGACGCGCGCAACAGCTTCGGGCAAGGTGAAATCGGGTAGGCGCATGGGATATTCCTCAGGGTGCGATCAATTCGAGACCGGGTCGACCATGCCAGAAACCGTTGCATTGCTCAACTGCCATTTGTTCGCTTATTCGCCGGCTGAGGTCCCGCCTGCGTTCCCCTGCGGCGGCGCCCAGGTTTTCTTCCAGAGCGGCGCGGAAAGCGGCGATGATTCCGGCGGTGCCATCGGCCTGCGGGCTGATGCGAACGATATCAACACCGGCAGCGCGCAGCGCCGGCAGGTCGGGCAACAGATTGTAGACTTTGGCTGATTGTGTCTGAATGCCGTTGAGCGTCAGAAAGGCCTGGCCTTCGCGTGTCTGCAAGGGCAGACCATCGGCAAATTCGAGGCACTTGAACTCGCAGGCGTCCTTCTGCAAATTGTAGTGGCGGGCGGTGAAGCAGCGCGCCGAATAGGCCAGCGGCAAGCGACCCCAAGCCAGCACTTCGGTCGCCACCGGGGCGCTGCGCCGCACGACGATTTCGGTGAGTTGGGCGCCGCTCATTTCCGGCGGCATCACCCAGCGTCTGGCACCTTGCCCGGTGAGGAGGCGCAGGGTGGTGGGATTGAATACGTTGAGCGAGGCGCCGGCGACAAAAGGCACGCGCTCTTCGGCGAGCAGGCGGACGGCGCCGAAATCGTTGGCTTCAACGCTGAACTTGCCGTTGCCGACGATGCGGCGCAGCGCTTTCAGGTCTGACTCTGACTCGATCAACACCTGTGATGACAGTACGACTTCTTTCCCTGCGGCAGACAATTGCCCGGCTATATCGAGCCAGTCGTCCAGGCGCAGTTCATGGCGCCGCGAGCAGACGGTCTCGCCGATATAGAAGATGTCGACTGGCTGCCGGGCCATTTCGGCATAGAAATCGAAGACTTGCTGACGCGGCCAATAGGTGAGAACCGGTCCGAGGGAAATCTGCATGGCGCCGGCTTGCGCGCTGCGTGACGGCGTGGCCGTCTCCTGCGCAGCAGGCGAAAACGTCGTGCCAGAGTTGGCATCGATGAAACCGACGGGCATATCCATATTGACTATTTCCATGGCCGGTAGTAAGCGCCGAGGGTATGCGACTGGCCCTCGGAAATCTTGTTCAATTCGGCCATCCAGGCTGGCCGCGCCGTAAAGTGTTTGGCATCGCGCAATGCGCTGTCGATGGCCGCCCGCCACACCTTGGTGACTTGCGCGACGTAGACCGGACTGCGCTGGCGGCCTTCGATCTTGATGGCGCGAACGCCGATGTCAATCAACTCAGGCAGCATTTCCAGGGTATTGAGGCTGGCCGGTTCCTCGATGGCGTAATAGGTTTCGCCCTCGACCTCGAAACGGCCCTTGCACAAGGTCGGATAGCCGGTGCGCTCATTGTCGGCATAACGGTCGATGAGGATCCCGTTGAGGCGGGTTTCCATGCCTTGCGCCGTCTGCTCCCAGCGCACGCTCTTGGCCGGCGAGCAGGCGCCGCCGGTGTTCGGCGAAAAGCCTGTGGCATAAGCCGAGAGGGCGCAGCGTCCCTCGACCATCACACACAGACCGCCGAAGCCGAATACTTCAATCTCAACCTGGGTGCGCTCGATCAGTTGCGCCACTTGCGGCAACGACAGAACACGCGGCAGTACTGCGCGCTGGATACCGAAATGCTCCCGGTAGAAATTGATCGCCTCGTAGTTGGTGGCCGAACCCTGCACCGACAGATGCAGGCGCAGGTTGGGGTGGGTACGCCGCGCATATTCCATGAGTCCGGGATCGGCGACGATGATGGCGTCGATGCCGAAGTCGGCGGCGCGGTCGACGGCGCCGGTCCAGCGCTGCCAATTACCCGCCTGGGGAAACGTATTCAAAGCCAGCAGCACTTTTCGGCGACGGTCATGGGCGTAGCGGATGCCATCGCGCATGGCATTGTCGTCAAAGTTGAGGCCATTGAAATTGCGCGCATTGGTATCGTCGCGAAAGCCCAGATAGACGCAGTCGGCACCATGGTCGACGGCAGTCTTCAACGCTGGCAGACTACCGGCCGGGCAGACGAGTTCGATCGGAGATGTTGGCATGAGCTGGCTCGTGAAAAATAGTTGGGCAATATATTCGGCTGCGTGACTTCCCGGATTGATTTGCGTCAAGCCGCGCGTTTGCTCGCTAGAAGCGCGCCAGGATGACCAGTCCTGCCGCCAGCAGAAGTGCAATCACGGCGAGCAGATAAGTTTGCATGCGCTGCTCGCGCAGCAGCTGGGCGAGCGGTTCGGCGAGGTCGCCGCTGCGCGGCTGGGTCAACGCCTGATGCACCAGGCGTGGCAGTTGCGGCAGCTGACCGGCCCAGTGCGGCGCCTCCTGCTTGATATTGCGTAATAGACCGCGCCAGCCGAGTTGCTCGTTCATCCAGCGTTCGAGGAAGGGCTTGGCAGTTTTCCAGAGATCGAGTTCCGGGTCGAGCTCGCGGCCAAGTCCTTCGATGTTCAGCAAGGTCTTTTGCAGCAATACCAGTTGCGGCTGGATTTCGACATTGAAACGACGTGAAGTTTGAAAGAGGCGCAGCAGTACGCGGCCAAAGGAAATGTCCTTGAGCGGCCGGTCAAAGATGGGCTCGCAGACGGCGCGGATCGAGGCTTCGAATTCGTCGACACGGGTGTCAGCCGGCGCCCAGCCGGATTCGATATGTGTTTGGGCAACGCGCTTGTAATCGCGCTGAAAGAAGGCCAGGAAATTCTGCGCCAGGTAATTCTTGTCGATATCGGTGAGCGTGCCGACGATGCCGAAGTCGAGCGCGATGTACTTGCCGCGGTGCGTGTCATCGGTGGCGACAAAGATATTGCCCGGGTGCATGTCGGCATGAAAGAAGCCGTCGCGAAACACCTGGGTGAAAAAGATCTCGACCCCGGCGCGGGCCAGCGCCGGGACGTCGACGCCTTGGGCGCGCAGCTTATCCACCTGCGAAATCGGTGTGCCCTTCATGCGCTCCATGACCATCACTGAATTCGAGCACCAATCCCAATAAACTTCCGGAATCAGCAGCAGCGGCGAATTGGCAAAATTGCGGCGCAGCTGCGAACAATTGGCGGCTTCGCGCATCAAATCGAGTTCGTCGTGCAGATATTTCTGAAATTCGCCAACCACTTCGCGCGGCTTCAGACGTTTGCCGTCAGCCCAGACTTTTTCGAGCAATGCCGCCGCGACCTCGAGAAGCGCAAGGTCGTTGACGATGATATTGGTGATGCCGGGGCGGAGAATCTTGACGGCGACTTCGTGGCCGCCATCCTTGTCATGCAGCCGTGCGAAATGCACTTGCGCGACCGAGGCCGAAGCGACCGGGTCGCGCTCGAAATGGGCAAAAACCTGGCTCACCGGCCGGCCGTAAACGCGCTCCAGTTCTGCCGCTGCCTGATCGGACGGAAACGGCGGAACCTGATCTTGCAGCTTGGCCAGTTCGTCGGCGATATCGGTCGGCATCAGGTCGCGCCGCGTCGACAGCAATTGGCCAAATTTGACGAAGATCGGGCCCAGTGCTTCCAGTGCCTGACGCAGCCTGACCGCGCGCGGTGCCGACAGATCGCGCCAAAAGAATATTCCATTGGCAAGCCGCATCAGCAAGCCGCTCGGCTCATGCTCGAGAATCATCTGATCGAGCCCGTAACGCAGCGAAATGAGGGTAATCTTGAAAAAACGCAGTATGCGCACTAGATTCTCGGGGGTTCTTTAGCCGTGGCCGGTAACCCGCGAATTTACCTTAAAAGAGCGATTGGCGTTCAAGGTTCGTCAGACTGCGCCGGCGAAGATCGCTACTTCGAAGCACGGCGCGCCGGTTACGAGCGGCAAGGGAATTTCAATGCCAAACGCTTTCCGCCTCGACCGCTATAATGCTCGCTTTGTCTAATCGCATTTCCACATGAGCTTCGATCCACGTACCTACCTGATGGGCTTGATGAGCACGGCTCGCGAAACCGTGGCGCCGGAAAACCGCGACACGGCGATCCTGATCGAGCGGCCCAAGCAGGCCAGCCACGGCGATTTTTCGAGCAATCTGGCATTGCAGCTGGCCAAGCCGCTGAAGGCTAACCCGCGCGAAATCGCGATACGTCTGATCGACGCATTGCCACCCAGCGCCTTGCTGGAGAAAGTGGAAATTGCCGGCGCCGGTTTCATCAATTTCACGCTGACTAGTGTGGCCAAGACCAGCATCGTTGCCGATGTTCTCGCCAAGGGCGCCGATTTCGGGCGTAGTTCGCTCGGCGCGGGGCAAAAGGTTCAGGTCGAATTCGTCTCTGCCAATCCCACCGGACCGCTGCATGTTGGCCACGGTCGGGGCGCCGCTTATGGTGCCAGCCTGTCGGCGCTGCTGTCTTTTGCCGGGCACAGCGTTACCCGCGAGTTCTACGTCAACGATGCCGGTCGGCAGATGGACATCCTGGCCTTGTCGACGTGGCTGCGTTATCTCGAATTGCATGCCGAGCCGGTGCCCTTTCCGCCCAATGCCTACCGCGGTGATTATGTCATGGGTATGGCTGTGCAGATTCGCGATGCGCATGGCGACCGCTATGTCCATCCCGCCGAAGCCTTGCTGGCCTGCGTACCACCCGCTCCCGAGGTTGGTCGCGCCGACGACGAGGCCAAGCGGCAGCAGGAAGATCATCTCGACGGGCTCATCGCCAGCGCCAAGGATCTGCTCGGCGAACACTGGAGTTATGTTCACGGCCATGTCCTGACCGAGCAGCTGGCTGACTGTCGCAACGACCTCGAGGAGTTCGGAGTCCATTTCGACCACTGGTTTTCGGAGCGCTCGCTGTTCGATACCGGCATGGTCGAGAGCGCCATTGCCCGGCTCGAGCAGGCCGGTCACCTCTATGTGCAGAATGGCGCAACGTGGTTTCGCTCCACCACCTTCGGCGACGAAAAGGATCGCGTCGTGCAGCGCGACAACGGTCTGTACACCTACTTCGCTTCCGATATCGCCTACCACCTCAACAAGTACGAGCGCGGTTTCGAGCGCATCATCGACATCTGGGGCGCCGACCACCATGGCTACATTCCGCGAGTATGTGGCGCCGTGCAGGCACTTGGACTCGACGCGAAAAAACTGGAAGTGGCGCTGGTGCAGTTTGCCGTGCTATATCGCGACGGCCAGAAAACCTCGATGTCTACGCGTGCCGGCGAGTTTGTGACACTGCGCGAACTGCGAGGCGAAGTTGGCAACGATGCGGCGCGCTTCTTCTACGTGATGCGCAAATCCGATCAGCATCTCGACTTCGACCTCGATCTGGCCAAGAGCCAGAGCAATGACAACCCGGTCTTCTATATTCAATACGCCCACGCCCGCATCTGTTCGGTGCTCAGCCAATGGGGCGGCGCTATTGCCGATTTGATAGCTACGGACTGCCAACCGTTGACCGGCGAGCGCGAGCTGGCGCTGTGCGGGCGCCTGCGTGAGTTTGCCGATGTCATCGAGGCGGCTGCCGGCGAACTGGCGCCACATCAGATCGCCTTCTTCCTCAAGGATCTGGCCGGAGACTTCCATTCCTATTACAACGCCGAGCGCCTGCTGGTCGACGACCAGCCGCTGAAGCTGGCGCGCCTTGCCTTGGCGGCGGCGGTGCGCCAGGTACTGCAAAATGGATTGTGGCTGCTCGGCGTTTCCGCACCGGAGCAAATGTAATGGCCCGCATCGCTTCTCGCCGCTCCGCACCGGCGCATCGTCTTGGCGGGGGCACCTTGCTCGGCGTTTTCATCGGAATGGTCGTTGGCGTGGTCATTGCTGCAGGCGTCGTTCTTTACTTGAACAAGGCAACCTTGCCGTTTCAGGAGAACAAGACTGCCGATGGCGAAAAGCCGGTGCATCCGGCAACGCAAGCACCCGTTTCAGCAACTGGCGGTGCGGCGGCCAGCCCGCAGTCTTTACCAGGCAAACCGGGCGACAAGCCGCAGGGAAAGCGCTTCACTTTCTACGACATCCTGCCCGGCAATCAGGAGGCTGTGCCGAGTTCGGCCCAAACAAAGGCGGCAGAGCATGGACAGGCCGATGGCTCGGAAACCGTTGCCGTAGTGCCCTCCATTACTGGAGAGATGCTCTACCTTCAAGTGGGCGCCTTTCAAAAATCGACCGATGCTGACAACCTCAAGGCGCGTCTGGCGTTAATGGGATTGGTGGCGGGCGTACAGGAAGTCAGCATTCCCGACAAGGGCACGCTGTTTCGGGTCCGTGTCGGTCCTTACGCCAGTATTGATGAAATGAATCGCGCCCGCGCCGTGCTGGCGCAAAACTCGATCCCCGTCTCGGTGGTCAAGTCACGCGATGGTACGAACTGAAAACTGAATCCAGCCGCACCGCGATGTGCTGGCAAACGTACAAACTCAAGGAGAAATTGAATGCAGAAGATTTTTAAGACCCTGATCGCGGCAACAGCCGCCATGCTGCTCGTCGGCATGGGCAGCGGCCCTGCACTGGCGCTGCAGGAGGGCAGGGATTTCGAAGTGGTCAGTCCGCCGCAGCCCACCGAAAAGGGCAAGATCGAAGTGATCGAGTTTTTTTCTTACATGTGCCCGCATTGCGACCACTTCGATCCGGTTCTCAGCGATTGGCTCAAGTCGCAACCTAAGGACGTAGTATTCCGTCGGGTTCCGGTGGTATTCCGTCCGCAATGGGAAGCGCCGGCGCGTTTGTTTTACACGCTGGAAGCGATGGGCGAACTCGACAAGATGCACAGTGCAGCGTTTACGGCCATCCACCGCGAAAACGGAAATCTGATGACCGAGTCCGGTGTGACTGACTGGGCTGTCAAGAAAGGTCTCGATCGCAAGAAGTTTGCTGATACCTACAATTCGTTTGCGGTCCAGAGCAAGGCCATGGGCAGCAAACAGAAGCAGGGTTCCTACGGTATTCCCGGTGTGCCGGCGATGGTCGTCGCCGGCAGGTACCGCACCCCGGACAATTTTTCCGGCGGTAACGAGGCCATGCTGAAAATCGTCGACGAACTGATTGCCAAGGCACGCAACGAAATCAACAAGAAATAGCACGCAATTAGCCGGCTGGTTCTGTGGGCTATGGAAAAATGCGCGGGCATGCACCGCGCATTTTTTTGACCGGCGCCTCGAGCGGCCTGGGCGCCGCGCTGGCCCGTTACTACGCTGCTCAGGGAGCCACGCTCGGGTTGCTGGCTCGCCGCGGCGGCGAATTGGCGGCACTGGCCGGGCAACTGGACGGCAGTCAGTTCGTCTATCCGGCTGACGTCACCGATGCGGCTGCCCTTCAAGCCGCCGCCGCGGACTTTGTCCAGCGTGCCGGCACTCCTGATGTGGTCATCGCCAATGCCGGCATTTCGGTCGGTACGCTTACCGAAGAAATCGATGACCTCGCCGCATTCGCACGGGTCTTCGCCGTCAATGTGTTGGGTATGGTCAATACTTTCCATCCTTTCGTCACCGCCATGCGCGAGGCAAGACGCGGGCGACTGGTCGGCATCGCCTCGGTCGCCGGCATTCGCGGCCTGCCCGGCGCCGGCGCCTACAGTGCCTCGAAGGCCGCCGCCATTGCCTACCTGGAAGCTTTGCGCGTCGAGTTGCACGGCAGCGGCGTGCGCGTGGTCACGGTGGCACCGGGCTACATCGTCACGCCGATGACCGCTGTCAATGACTATGCCATGCCTTTTCTGCTGTCGGCCGAAGAAGCGGCGCGGCGCATTGGCCGGGCGATCGACCGCGGCAGCAGCTATGCCGTGGTTCCATGGCAGATGGCGATTGTCGCCAAGCTGCTGCGGGTGATGCCGAACGCGCTGTTCGATCGTTTTTTTGTTCGTGCCGGGCGCAAACCGCGCAATCTGATTTACTGATTGACCAAGCCCACCGCTGCGTCTGGGGTGACGACGCGAAACAGATTGTCCAGTCGTTTATGCCGCGCCAGTTTGAGCAAGGCACGGTCGGCGCTGACCAAATAATCGGCAGCGCCGTCACGGGCCAACTCGAGAAATTTCTGGTCATCGGGATCACGGCAAATCGGCAGCACCTGACTGCGCAGTGTGGCGTCATTCAGACATTTGGCAATGCTCTGATAAGCAGCCAGGGTGCGCCTTTGATCGACCTCGCTCAGGTGAAACTCGGGATAACCGAGTACCCGCTCGTACTCGGCCAGGCAGCTTTCGTTGGTCAAAGCCAGCCATCGACCTGTTTCCAGTACACCGGAGATGGCTGCCAGACGGCTGTCGGCAAATACAAAAAGTGACAACAAGACATTGGTGTCGAGCACCACGCGCAGCGGTGTCTCGCCAATTGAAATTGGCATGTCATTACCTATGCGCGGCGAAGCCATCGCGGGCAAACGCACAAGAGGGAAAAAGGGAATGCTTCAACCGTAATCCATATTCCTTCCGACCGGCCAAGACTCCTTCGACAAATACTTCAGAGCCAAGTCGTGTCCGCCCGTCGTGCGAAGTTCATGCCATCCAGTCGCTCATTTAGCGTCAGTGTGTCCGATCCGGTGCGACCGGCGGCACGCCAGCGCGGCAGACGTGCGCCATGGAGTTCGACCCGCCCCATGAGCGGGTTGTCGCGCGTTGCCCCCGGAACAGGCACGATGCACGATGTCGGTGACCCCAGCGCGTTGGCCGCCCAATGTGAGTAGCCCGAAACGGGTGTCGCCAAGAGGTTCGGACAGCAGGCCAGCGCAAACAAGTCGGCAACCGGGTTCACCAGCGAATCGTGGTCGGAACCCTTGTAATGGTAGTGTGACGGCACATCAAGCGACACGACGTCGAATCGATTGTGCAGGTTCTGGAACTGCGCAGGGTCGCCATTGCAGGACAGCAGGAAACAGGTTTCCGGTTGCTTGGCGACAATGGCGGTCATTGCCGCCTCATACCACCATACCGGTACCGCCGGCCATTCCTTGGTGATCTCGTATTTGTCCTGATTGGCAAGGACATAATCGCCTTGCCGAATATGGACGCCGACCACGGGGCGATCGCCAATCGACGCAAATATCTCGCGGATTCTGGCGGCGAGATGCAGTGCGATATGGATCTTGCGCGCCACGTCCAGGTAGATCGGGCCGAGTTCGGTTTCGGGCCCATCGAGCGAGCGAAGGATGATCTTCTTGCCCGCCAGTGTTGCAAACATGGTCGCGTTGCAATGCCGGATCCGCTGGGCGCCAAGACGAGCCAGCAGGCCAACCTTGCCACGACTGGTGTCGTCAACGGAAAATGAATCGAGCTCGTGCCAGTCAAGAACAATGTCATGGCCGTACTTGCGCCGAATGGCAAAGGCCAAGGGCAATGTTTCCAGGCGATTTGTGATTCCTACGAACTCGTCGATGAATAATTTTGGCATGTGCAGAAATGTCACTCAAGAAAATAGGATAGAACACGAGATTGAATTATGTTCCAATCCTTGCCCATCGCAGGTTTGGCAACGAGGTCTTAACTGGAAACGCTGTAGCATGACTAGACCTTTTCCTGGCTGACGCGCAGAGACCTCACATTAGGAGGCAAGGCTGCCCGGACATGGGGAAAGAAGCCTATTCTTGGTGAGGCAAACATACGTTCCGGCGTCTCAATTATGCAACGTTCGCCATCATCCATTCTTCTCATCGCGACCCGCCGTATCGGCGATGTCCTGGTGAATACGCCTCTCCTGCGCTCAATGCACAGCGCTTGGCCAGATGCGCGCATCGACGTTTTGGTATTTGGTGGCACGGCCGGCGTACTCGAGGGCAACCCGGATTGTAATGAGGTGATCGAGATAGAGCACAGGCCAGGCGTTGCCGGTTATGCGCATTTAATGCGCCGGCTGTTCCGTCGCTATGATCTGGCTGTAACTACCCAGGCCGGTGATCGACCACACCTCCTGGCATTGCTAGCCGCTCGCCGCCGGGTCGGTCTTATCAACGATTTAGGCGCGCAAAGTGTATGGAAGCGTGCACTAGCAGAATGTGTACTCATTGATCACCGAAACACTCACATGGTCATGCAGAACCTTATGCTGACGAAGGTGCTTGGCATCAGAGCCTTGCATGAAGTCATCCCTCCATCCAGTTCCGATGCGGATTCCCAACTCGACGCCTTGCTCTCGTTCGATTGGCGACGAGAGCCCTATGTAATCCTGCACCCTTACCCAAATTACCGATACAAACAGTGGCATGACAGCGGATGGCTCTCGCTAATTGCGCATTTCCAGGCGCGCAGGTGGAGAGTCGTGCTGAGCGGTGGGCCGGACCCGCTAGAAATGGATGGCTGCCGGAGGCTGGCCACCGGCTCGCAGCAAGAGGTCACGAGTCTGGCGGGAAAGGTTGGGTTCGGATGTCTTGCACGATTACTGTCCAGCGCTCGCTGCTTTGTCGGTGCCGACACTTCCACCACTCATCTGGCGGCCGCTTGTGGAACGCCAACGGTTGCTTTGTTTGGCCCCAGCGACCCCGTGAAATGGGCACCTTGGCCGACACCTTGCCTCGCCTCACAAAGCCCATGGAAACTGCATGTGGCGCCGTGGCAGTTGGCGGGAAATGTTATTGTCATGCAAGGCAGTCAAAGCTGCGTACCTTGCAATCAGGAAGGTTGTGATCGACATCCTGATAGTCTCAGTAACTGTCTCACAGAAATGTCGATTGGGAGCGTTATCGAGGCTATCGAGGAAATTCTGCGCGCATAGTACGGCCTCGCAAGAAAGAAGGTAACGAGACCGACATTGCCTGAATCTGGAGCCAAATAAACCACAATCAATGGGTTGAGTCCTTCAACACGGCGAGGATATTTCTTGCTGCATCTTCCGCATTAAAGCTTTCCACACACAAGTTGTCGCCGCGGCGGCAGAAGTGGCTTCGTTGGGATACCGGAATGCTACTCTGGCAACCATAGCAATCGATGTTTGGCACGATTGGGACAAACACACATCCTTTGCGCAACGGCTTAAGGTATTGGTGATTTGCGGCAGTGAAAAATACGCACATCGGTGCGTTCGTAGCAGAGGCCACATGTACGGGTCCAGCATCGACGCCGACAAAGGCCGAACTGTGGGAAATTAGCAGGTGTAACTCCTGCAGCGAATAACGTGCCCGGTGGTCAAGCAACCGATCACTTCCTCCGATGAATGCATCGGATGCACTTCCGATTTGAACGATGGCATGCGGCCAACCGACAAGGATACCGTCGATCAAGTCTTGCCACAGCCTCATCGGCAGGTTCTTGCTAGGCCAATGGTGATTGGGCTTGTGCATTACCAAGTAGGGTTTTCCAATCCCAGCCACAATGCTTTGAATCCGCTCCAACTCTAGTTCGATAGGGATCAACTCTGGCTGCTTGTCGAAGTCGATGTCACCGAAAGCATGGAAAGCGTAGGCGTCGATTACGTGGCAGGACGGATTACGTTCATAGACGCCGTCTAGGTTGATGACTAGGTCGTAGTCACACACTTGCCCAGCCAGGCTTTGCGGGCTAAGCGTTCGGTGCACGCAGGGATTGTTGCGAAATACTGAGGGATGGTTGGTGGCGACGTCTATCAGCGCGTGACCCTGACGGTCATCGAACAGCTTGCGCACGATTGGTGTAGTCATCAGAACGTCGCCCATCGCATCCCCGCGTATCACGAGAATTCGCGCTGGCATGCGCAGTGAGCCCCAATTGGTAAGAATCTTCGAGGCAGGATCAGGTGTGCGCACAACACCTCGAAACTTGCGGAAAACGGCGGGCGATGGAGTTCCCAGACGCATATGTGTGCGGACGCGAAAGTGACGCGGCAGAAAGTCGTCAAGCACAAATCGCTCAAGCCCCGAGAATCCGTATTTGTCTAGCATCACGCGAGCGCGGCGCCACGCCCGCGCAGTCCAGAGCCGAGAACGTAGGCTCAACGCAAGCGCCTCGCTGACCGCATAGGCCAGCGCTAGCAAGCGTGTGGAAAGTCTTGCCATGGCCTGCTGATAGTTACTTATTGGTAGATCCAAGCGCCAGCTCGGCGCTGCATGTGCAGCGTCATTTTGTGAGCAGCGCGCTCTTGGCGCGCCCATTGGGCGGCGCGGTTCTTCCGGATAAACTTGTAGCGCTGGCGTCCCCACCAACTTAGCCCAATGCGGGAGTAGAAGTAGCGATGATCACCGAACTTATTGACGCCCTGCTCCTTCTTCATGGCGATCTGCGTGATCGAGCCAAAGTGATGCATGAGTGCGTTGCCAACGGTGCCCATGCGTATTGCATGGTGTTGGCAGCGAAACAGGAACTCGCTATCTTCGCGGCCGAACAGAAGGCGATCGGTGTCCAAGTAGCCGATATGGTGAAACACCCCCTGCCGCACAGCAAAGGCCACACCGTGAAACCAGCCTTCGCGAACGACATCACGCATTTCGGCGATAAATAGCTTCGTGAAGGCGTTCAAGTCGTAGTCCAAGTCGATCTCGACCAGAGATGGACTGACTACATCAAGCCTGTAGCGGTCTGCGGAATCGAGCATCGCGTTGATAGCGTCATGCGCGATAACAATGTCATTGTTCAAGAACACAACCCATTCTGAATCGGGGCTGGCCAGCGCACCTTGGGTCCACGCACCACCGCAGCCGAGATTAACCCGGTTGTGGATGGAGCGAATTTCAGGCTTGCTTGCAAGCCAGGACGGCGTTTCGTCAGTACTACCGTTGTCGATAAGAAGCAGGGCCTCGACCGGGATACCCTGTGATAGCAGGCTGTCTACGCACTGCTCCGTGTAGCGCAGTTGGTTCAGCAAGGGAATGACGATTGTGTAGCGCATCTAGCCTCTGTCAGAGTCGAAATTCTTTCCGTATGGACCAGCCGAAAAAATACGGTTAAAGAAAGACACCATGCATTCTACGTATTTTTATGACATATTAGTCGGCAAACCTCAGTTTGAAGCCAATCTTTCTCCCACCACGAACACGATGTCCGTTGAGCTGTCATTGTCGGCAAATGGCTTCAAGACGTATCTGTAACCATCTACCAAGATCCGCCAAAAGCGTTTCAATTTAGCCGTGCTCTTTGGAGGTGTTCTAACAAGCTTGTGTGCCGTGACGCGGTTACCGAACTTCCCTAACAAAGGAGATGGGTCGAAGTCTTTGTCCCAGTACTCGAAAACCACAATGACCTTGAAATTGGGAGGCAAAGTTTCCGCTATTGCCTCCAAGATTAGTATTTCGTAGCCTTCAGCGTCAATTTTGACAACCCCGGCTCTACAACCATCATTATCAAGCTTTCTAAACAAGTGCTCCAGTTCATCCCTCGCAGGTTCTATGCGAATCTCAACAGACAGGTAGTTCCCGATGTCGAATTGAGAAAATCCATCCTTGCTGGCGAGTTGCGTATCTGCATAGGAATTGTCGTTGCTGTGGACAAACGCTCCACCCCAATTGTGCTTCGGTACATTAAGTGTAGCGGTTCCTTTGGCTGAGCCAAGGCCGACTGGATGCAGGACTGCCTCGCACTTGTCAAGCGCAATCCTTACATTGACTCCGAGAATACTGCAACAATCGGGATTCGGCTCGAACATATGTACCTGTTTGAACAAATTTCCCGACTGGCAAGAAATTAGCCCGATATTGGCGCCAATGTCTATAAGAAAACCACCGTATCCGTCTGTCGCAAATGAATCAATGAGATTCTTTATTCGAGGTTCATGCAATCCAAATATCCAGGGCGCAACCGAAATATTGTCACCACCTTTCAAGAAGAGCATAGAGGAATTCTTGGTGAGCAGCCTGAAAACCCATTGCTTCAGCCGTTGTAGGTTCCTATCAAGGAATGACTCCCTTAGTGAAAGCATCAAAGCCATATCATTTGCCTCTTTTTCAATCGCATATTATCGAGAAGGTTGTCGATTCACCAAGGAATCAAGCGGTCGTTTCGTGGTTTGGTTGGCGTTTAGGCAAATTATCGTTTCGACTGATGGCATAAGGGACATTAACTGACCTTCACGATGACAGCTAATCAAGAAGAAGTATCTCCTAAATGGCAGTGCTGTGGTCTTGAATAGCCTGTGCGGCGAGACCGGCAATGATGAGCCCATAGAAAGACGCCGTATACTTGAGCGTCAAAACCTCGAAGCTAATACTGCAAACCATCAGGCCGACCAAGTAGGCCAAGCCAAGATGGCTGGCCTTGGCGACCTGGCTATCCGGGTATTGCCGCTTTCGCCAGAACACGGTTAGCGGTACGAAGAACAGGCAAAGGACGGATACCCCACCCAAAACACCAGAACGTAACAAGTTGGCAAGGAATTCATTGTGCGGGCCAACGAAAATGATGCCGCGAGCCTCCGGGCTAGCAATAGCTGTAATCCAGGGTTCAGCCAAATATGCGCGGAAGCCGAGGTCTCCGTAACCATACCAGGGGCTATGCTTGAATAACTCCCAGGACATATGCCACATGGTCAGCCTGAAACCGGCTGAAGTATTTCGATTGGAGCCGTCGAACCACTGGGCAACTTCCTGGTAGCCGCTATGCAATCTTGCTGATGAGCCGGGATAAAGGGTGAAGGCCAGGACCAAACCTACGATCACCAGCGACGCGAGAACAATGCTTGTCCGTCTGTCCAGTCGTGAAGTTCGAAGCAGCGTCCAGAGTAATAGAACGAACGGCAGCGCCAGCCAACTGGCTCGCGTTTCGGAGCCGATAACCAAGTACATCCCCGCCGCAAAGCCGGCAATCTGCAAGGCCAGCAGAACCTTTCCGGATTGCCGGACAACATTATCGATGCCGAACAAGCAAAACGAGGCGAGAATAAGGACATAGACACCAAACATGTCGGTATCGACGAAATAGGTCGCGAACCGACCGCCCCAATGAGTTAAGGCTTTCGGGTCCAGGTTCACCTGCGCCACCAGAATGAACAGGGCAAGCGGTGCCACCGCGCCAAGCAGCCTGGCGAAATTTACGCGTTTGTAGTAGAGGTAATACAAGATGGGAATAGCGATGAGCATACGCAGGGGGCCGTCATAAGCCTTGACGATCAGTTCCTGGCGCAATGCCTGGCTGACCAGCAAGACCAGAAATGGCATGGCCATGGCTATGGCGACAGCGGCCAACGCGCCCTGGGCTTGCCCGGATCGGGCGGCGGCATATGCACGGCGGAAACAAGCTAACGCCGGCACCAGCAGCATGAACAAGGTGATGTTAATACACCCACGCAAGGATAAAAAACCCAGAATGCTGCTGGCCAGAACAACCAATAGATAGGTGTCCGCCCAGAGTTTGCCAGGATTTCGAACTAACGCTGAACGGAGTGTTTCCAAGGCCTTCATCCCGTATATTTCCAATAATCGGTGCGCATTCTTGTTAGATGACTGGCAATAACCAAATTTACGTTTGCATGCGACAGACTATTTTGCTGCCTGTTGTTGTGGAAGCGGCAATATCCAATCCGCGTATTTCTCTCGATGTTGCGCCAGGAAGGTGGGAAACCGCGTTGCATCCACCGGTTGAACGAGGAACCGCGACTGCCCGCCAAAGAGATCCATCCCGGCCCGTATCTTCTCCCGGATTACGTCAGTATCCTTGTATTCCGGCTTGTTGAACTCCTGGTGGGCAAAGCTTTCCAATTTCTGGATGATCTGCGGAATCCTGGCAACGTAGGAAAAATGCCAGCCGCCATTCTCGATTTTTTGTATTTGCCGACGATTGAAATAGGCGCGTTTGATGGAGCGCAATGGCCCCGTCCCCTTATAGTTGCGCACCCGCTCCGGGCTGTGGAAGAAATTCTTGAAATTGCGGTAGGTCACGATCTTAGAGCCACTCCAAACGGTTGGAGTACCATTTAGGTAGCACTGATTGTTGAGATAATAAGAGTAGTAGTTCTGTTGAAAATCGCCGCGGAGGCGATAGTTTGGGTCGAATAGTCGGATCGCTTCGGGGCGCGGAATTTCGTCAAGGTCGGAGACGAGTATCCAGTCATCGTCGGCTGCATCCTTGATGCCATTGGCGAGATAGTCACGCTGATAATTGTCGTTGCGCCAGGCGTCGTCGGTTGGAAACGGATAGTCCTTGATAACCAGGTAGCGAATCTTGTCGCGAAATTTCGCAAAGTTTTCCATGCGGAAATTGAGTGGCTTGGGTTTTCCGGAAAAAGTCTTGACTGATTCAACGATGACAAAGAAATCGACATGGTCCCAGAGCGTTTCCAGCCGCAGCTCTAGAAGCATGTCCTCGTTGAAGTAACAAAAGCAATCGTATATCTTGGGCTTCATGGTTTATATATCTTGTGAATTGGGAACGCTAATCAGGCTGTTCAAATTGCAGTCGATAAAGTTGCGCGTAAATTCCGTTGCGCGCCAGCAACTCGTCGTGATTTCCTTGTTCAACGATACGGCCCTTGCCGAGCACTAGGATCCGGTCCGCCCGTTCCACGGTGGACAAGCGGTGCGCAATGACCAGGGTAGTGCGGCCGCGCATCAAGGTTTCTAGCGCTGCCTGGACATGACGTTCGGATTCCGTGTCGAGCGCCGAGGTCGCCTCGTCGAGGATGAGGATCGGCGCATCTTTCAGCAGCGCCCGGGCAATGGCGATGCGCTGGCGTTGCCCGCCTGACATTTTCACGCCGTTTTCGCCGATCAGGCTGTCGAAACCTAGCGGCATCGCCTCGATGAACTCCAACGCATGGGCCGCCTTGGCGGCGGCCAGGACCTGATCATGGCTGACACCGGGATTCGCACCGTAGGCAATATTCGCCGCTATCGTATCGTTGAACAGCACGACATCCTGGCTGACCAAGGCGATGTTGCGGCGCAGGCTGGCCAGCTTGATGTTTTCGATGGCATGGCCATCGACCAGAATATGGCCACCGGTAGAGTGATAGAAGCGTGGCAGGAGGTTGGCGATGGTGGTTTTGCCGCTGCCGGATTGGCCAACCAATGCAATGGTTTCCCCCGGTGCGATACGAATTGTGATGCCGTCAAGGGCGGCCTGCGTGGCTTCCGCGTAGCTGAAGCTGACATTGTCGAATTCGACCGCTCCGCTCACGTGGCCCAGTTCGACGGTTCCCATGTCGTCTTCAGGTGGTTCGTCGATCAGTTCGAAGACGCTTTCGGCCGCCGCCAATCCCTTCTGCATCGAGGCGTTCAGGTCGGCCAGACGCTTCATCGGTGCCAGCAACATCAACATGGCGGTCATGAACGAGACAAAACTGCCGACAGTTGTCGCATCCTTGCCCGATTGGTTGATGGCAACGGCGATGATGATGGCCAGGGCGATTGCCGCGAATACTTGAACGATCGGACCCTGGCCAGCCGCCGCGACGGTCCAGCGCATGTTGTGGCCGCGCTGCTCGCGATTGGCGGCGGCGAAGCGTTGGCTCTCGTACTGCTCGCCGCCGAAGATCTTGACGACCTTGTGCGCGCCGATGGTTTCTTCGAGTACGTGAGTGATCAAACCCATCGAGCGCTGTGTGCTGCGACTGACGATACGCAGTCGTCGGCTGAACAGACGCACCGAAAACGCAATCAGCGGAATCATGCCCAATGCGACCAGAGTCAGCGCCCAGTTGAGATACATCAGCCAGGCCAGGAGGCCAATGACTGTCAGTGAATCACGGACCAGGACCGTGATGGCGACGGTGGCCGCCTGAGTGACTCCGGTAACGTCGTAGGCAATTTTTGACATCAGGGCGCCTGACGACTGATCATCGAAAAAGCGCGTCGGTAGAGTGACCAGACGGGCGAACATTGCGTTGCGCAGGTCGGAGACGACATGCGTGGCAGCCCATGCCATTGCATAGTCGCCAACGAAGCCGATGATGCCGCGCCCGACAAATATGCCGATGACGAGTAAGGGAAAGATACTCAGGTTGGTTCCGGTGTGCTGGCCAAAACCCGTGTCCAAGAGCGTTTTCATCAATGCCGGAAATGCCGGTTCGATGGCGGCAGTCAGCGCCATGCAGACCATGGCGACGACGAAGGCGACGCGATATGGGCGAACATAACCGAGCAGGCGGAAGTACAAGGCTCGGCTGGACTGCTGTGATGCTGTATGCATTGGCGAGGGTAACGGAAAAGAGAACTGTACCGGCTGTAGCGACAGCACGCCACATTAAGGCCAATTCATGTTGGGTACAATCTCCGCACCCACGATAGGAGCCTCATCGCAGCCGCGCAATTATCCCATGCCGAAACACTTTTCATCGCGCTTTGCCTTGCTGGCGCTTTTCGCTTCTTCGGCTTGCCTTGCCGCCAACATCGAGTTGATCGATGACAGCGGCGCAACGGTACGTCTGCCCGCGCCGGCGCGACGCATCGTCAGCCTGGCCCCGAACATCACCGAATTGATGTTTGCCGCCGGTGGCGGATCGGGGCTGGTCGGCAGCGTCGAGTTCAGCGATTATCCGGCGGCGGCGCGGCAACTGCCGCACATCGGCAGCTATGCACGGTTGGACATGGAAACCATCGTCGCGCTCAAACCGGATTTGATTATCGCCTGGCAGAGCGGCAATCCGGGTGCCCAGATCGAGCAGTTGCGCCGGCTTGGCCTGCCAGTTTTTCTGGCCGAGCCGAAACGGATCGGGGACGTGGCGCGCAATCTGGAACAGTTCGGAATACTGTCGGGTAGCGAGGCTGCCGGGCGCGCGGCTGCGACAGAATTTCGCAGCCGCGTGGCGCGCCTTGCGGGAAGTTATTCCGGTCGTCCGACAGTGCGCGTGTTCTACCAGATTTGGGATCAGCCACCGATCACCATCAACGGCCAGCAGATGATCAGCGATGTGCTGCACCTGTGCGGCGGGGAAAACATCTTCGCCAGCCTGCCGACGTTGGCGCCCACCGTGAGCGTCGAAGCGGTGCTGGCGGCGGACCCTGAAGCCATCGTCGCCAGCGGCGCCGATGCATCGCGACCGGCTTGGCTGGACGCCTGGAAGCACTGGCCGCGTTTGACGGCGGCGGCACGCGACAATCTCTATTACGTCGATCCGGACCTGATGCAGCGGCAAACGCCGCGCGTTCTCGACGGTGCGGCGCAGGTGTGCGCGCACTTGGAGTCCGCGCGGAACAAGCGGCCGCGTTAAACGAAAAAAAGCGAAGATTTCAGGCAGGCACGAACCACGGCCGGCCGTCGTTGTCCAGCGTTCGCAGCGGATGGCCGTAAAGGCGCGCCAGGTTCTCGGCATTGAGCATTTCGTCAACCGTGCCTTCGCCACACTCGCCATCGCCGTAGAGTAGCAGCGCGCGGTCGCACCAGCGTAATGCCAGATTGGCGTCGTGCATCACGATGACGATGCCGGCCGCCGAAGTCGTGGTCTGCTCGCGCAGCAGGCGCAGTGCGGCCAGACCGTGATGCGGATCGAGGTGGGCGAGCGGTTCGTCGAGCAGGAACAGGCGCGGCGCCTGCACCAGCAGCATGGCCAGGCCAAGCCGCTGGCGTTCGCCGCCGGACAGGGTATGCACTTCGCGTTCTTCCAACCCGCCCAGTTCCACGGATGCCAACGCTTCAGTGGCGAGTTGCCGGTCAGATGTCGATTCCCAATCCCAGCGGCCGAGATGCGGGTGGCGGCCGATCAGTGCGGTTTCGATGACAGTGCAGGCGAAGGGATCATGCAATACCTGGGGCAGAAAGGCGCGCAACTGGGCAATTCGGCGCAGGGACAGCTCGCCGAGCGGAAGGCCGTCGAGGCGAATCTCTCCGCCCGCCGCAGGACGCAGCCCGGCAAGCGTCGCCAGCAACGTTGATTTGCCGACGCCGTTGCGCCCGAGGATGGCGAGGCTCTGGCCGGGCGGCACCGCTATTTCCAGTCTTCGGCAGACTGCCTTGCCGCCGATGGAGACGTCGAGTGAATTAGTTTGGAGCAGCGGCCGGTTCATGGCGTTTTCGGCTGCCGGGAGAGCAGGAATAGAAACAGCGGCACGCCGAGCAGCGCCGTGAGCACACCAACCGGCAACTGCTGCGGCGCGATCAAGGTACGGGCCAGCGTATCGGCGAGCGTCAACAGGGCACCACCGGCCAGCACCGCCGTCGGCAGCAGCAGGCGTTGATCGTTGCCGATCAGCATGCGCGCCAGATGCGGCACGACCAGGCCGACGAAGCCGATGCTGCCGGCCGTGGTGACGGCGCCAGCAGTGAGCAGCGCGGCGAGAAAATAGACCAGTCCGCGCAAGCGGCCGACGCGCACTCCCAACGCCTGCGCCAGCACTTCGCCGCGCGCCAGCGCATTGAGGTCGCGGGCGAACGGCAGGGCAATCGCCAAGCCGATGCCGAGCAGCGCCAAAGCGGGCCAGGGATCGCTGATCTGGCCGGCATCGCCCATCAACCAGAAAAGCATGCCACGCAAGGCTTGTTCGGGTGCGAGAGAAAGGATCAGCGTCACCACCGCGCCGCTGCCGGAAGCGACGATGACGCCGGTGAGCAACAACCGCGTTTGCGTCCAGCTGCCTTCGCCGTGCGCCAGCGCGAATACCAATAGCATGGCGGCGAAAGCGCCGCTGAAAGCAGCACCACCAACCACCAGCGCCGCGCCGCCGAGCAACATCGCGAGCAGCGCGCCAACCGCGGCACCGCCGGAGACGCCGAGCACGTAAGGATCGGCCAGCGGATTGCGCAGCAGCACCTGCATGAGCGCTCCCGCCAGCGCCAGCAGGCCGCCGCAGGCGAAAGCGCCAAGTGCCCGGGGCAAGCGCAGGTCGAGGAGGATGGTGCGGGACGTACCTCCGTCTAAGACACCTTGCCAGTCGATCTCAACGCTGCCGATTAACACTGCCACTGCCAAGGAGGCGACGGCGATCAGTAGCAGTAAGACAAGGCGAAGAACGGCGCGGTGCTTCATGGCATAACGCGATCCTAATAGCGAACCTCGGCCCCAAGCATCACGCGCCGGCCGAGTTCCGGATACGCAGCGAAGCTTGTCCCCGTTGAATTGAGCAGCCCGTAACTGTAATAGCGTTTGTCGAACAGGTTGTCGACCGCCAGCGACCATGACCAAGTCTTCAGATCATGTCGATACTTGATGTCGACGAGGTCGTAGGACGGCATCATCCGGAAAGTATTGATCTGGTCGTTGTCGTAGCGCTGCTCACCGACATGGCGCCAGGTGCCAGCCAACTGCCGGGCCTCGGCGATGCGCCATGTGGCGTTGAACGAGAACAATTGCCGGGGAACCTGTGGCACTTCCTTTCCGGACAAATCCACGCCGTCGTAGCGGCCGGAAAGAAATTCGGCCCGGACCAATCGGTAGGTGGCGCCGATGTCGAGTTGATCCAGCGGGCGCAGGTGCCCTTCCAGTTCAAAGCCGCTGCGCCGTGTCGGCGCAAGGTTGATATTCGTGGCAAAACCGAAAAAGGCGCCGCCGGTAATGGCGAGTGCATGGATTTCGTTGTTGATGTTCGACTCGAATAGCGCAGCGCGCACCCGGTTGGAGCCGCTTCCGTACTCAACGCCCAGTTCCGCGTCATGGGATTTCTGCGGCTTGAGCAACTCGACAATATTCGTGAAAGCGCTGTAATTTTCGTCCACGATTGCCGTACGAAAACTCTGGCCCCATTTACCATAGACTGCGAATCGATCGCCTAGAGCGTGATGCAGCCCGAATTCAAATGCGGACAAACTAATGCTGCGATCGGCGCTGGCAGGTAGGGTGAATTGGTCGCGCTGATTCAGGACGCGTACGCCTGCGATCAGCTTTGTCGCTGCAGTCAGAAAGAGGTTCTCCTGAACATAGGCGGCACTCCCGCGCTGGGTTGCCGCCGCAGCACCGTAGGTATTCTGTTGACTATATTTCCAATCATAAAAATCAGCACCGGCAATCAATTCGCTTTCGCCTCCCGGGCCTCGGTGCGCAATACGAACTCGCGGCGACAACGTCCAGCGGTCAGTATCGGCAGCAACGCTGTAGTTACCAAAACTGGAAAAGAGGTTCGAGTACGCTTTCTTGTTGCGAAAGTCCAGGTCGGTGGCAAACTCGGCGCCACCAAGCGTTATCCGGCCGGTGACACCGGCGTGCCAAATCGAAGTGCTGCCGTGGTCGTCGGGAGTCGATGTTCCCCTGGGATCCGTCTCCAACTGTGCCTCGGTTCGGTTCCCGGGCATGCCAAGCCTTTCGCGACTGCTGCCAAACTTGAAACCGATGTCGCCACCACTGAACCTCTGCCGAAGGTCGCCCTCCAGAGTGTCCGTCGATACGTGATTGTTGCGTCGATAATTGTCTGAAGACAGGCTGCTGGCGTTCAACGTCAGGCTGGAGCGTTCCCCTGCGGTGTCTGCGCTCGCCCGCAGTTCTGAAGTCACGTAGTTTCCAGCAGAGGCGCTCAGAGTCATGTCGCTACGCCCTGGCGATGCCTTGCGCGTAACGATGTTGATCGCTCCTGCGGTAGCTCCCGAGCCGTAGAGGACGGCCCCGGAGCCGCGCAGGATTTCGATATGGTCGACGGCGTTGAGCGGGATGGCAGCTAACTGCGCGGGTACCAGTTCGTTTTCGCTAATGCGCTGCCCATCCAGGAGAATCAGCGTGTTCTGGTCACCGCTCACACCGAAGCCGCGTAAGTCGATTTGCGCATTCGCATCGCCGGCATTGTTGCGAACCTGCACGCCGCCGAGTTTGGCGAGGACTTCAGGTACGTTTGTGGCCGTTGAGGCGCTGATATCGGTAGCAGTAATAACGGTTACGCCGAAAGGAAGTGCGGATGACGGTGCGCCGAATCGATTGGCGGTGACAATCACCGTCGCTTCATCAGTATTCAAAGTGCTTTGTTGGGCTTGAACGGAAAAAGCGGAAACGACTGCGGCAGCGCAGGCTGCCATACGGAATTGGAATTGCCGATGCATGTGAAACTCCCTGTTCCCGGTCAGCGTCCCCGCAGGCCGGTGCATTGCGGATGAAACGCCAGGGGGAAAAGGAAATGGAAAATGCCGGAGCAATCCATGCACACGCCATTCGCTGCCTCCCCGCAGCGCTTCGGTTCTTGATTGTCCTCGGCCGGTATCCGGGCTTGCGAGTCTTGACGCATCGCCTTCCCGCGAAAATCGCAGTGGCATATTGATGCGCCCACACTCGCTCACCGTTGCGGGGGCAGCACAGGTTTTGCGCCAATTGACTGACGCGCACCTGTTTCCCGTTTAACTGCGACGGCTGGAAACCATCGCGGCACCGCGGACAAGCGGAGCGATTATAGCTGCCAAGTGCAGAATACCGGCCATCGCCGCTACGGCATTTTTGCACCAGTAGGACTGCCAAGCCTAACGGCAAACGTCTAGCGTGCGCAAAAAAAGGCATGTTCAGCGATCCATTCCAGGATGTTCTGCAGCAATTTCGTCAATCCAGCCTTATTATGCGAAATCCAAAAGCCGTTCGGCAGGGGATCCAGATTATCGACATGGGCCTGAATTGAAATGACCATCAACGCAGAAAAAGCCATGCAGGAACTCGTGGCCAAGGGCATCAAGATCCCGCCGCAACCGAAGGTGCTGGTCGAACTGCGTCAGTTGCTTGCCAAGGACGATTACGATACGCGGGAGCTGGCGCGGATCATTTCTCAGGATCCTGGCATCTCGGCGATGCTGTTCAAGGCAGCGCGCTCGCCGGTGTTCGGACGTGGCAAGAAATTCGACGCCATAGAGCAAGTGATCATGGTGGTGGGCGCAAAACAGACTTTCAACCTCGTACAGGCGATGTCCCTGGCAAGTACGGTGACCGTCAAGACGCGCAAGGCCTTCGACATCTTCTGGACACGCTCTCAGGAAATCGCGCAACTGGCGGCGATCATTGCCCAGGACCGCATTTCGGTATGCAATGTTTTCCCCGATCAGGCCTACATGGCCGGCATCTTCCACGAGTGCGGCGTGCCAGTGCTGATGCAGCGCTTCCCCGATTACTGCAAGGCCTTGCAACTTGAGGATACGTGCTGCTGGCCGAGCCTGGCCGACGAAGATGCGCGCTTTCACGTTGACCATTGCAGTGTCGGCTATATCGTCGCCCGGCACTGGGCCCTGCCCGACTTCGTTTGTGCGGCAATTCAGTACCACCATCAAATGCCGCGCGATGAGCTTGGCGCCGCCTGTACGCTGGTGGCGATCATCCAGCTGGCCAGCCACTTCTATCATCGCGTCAACAATGTCGATGATGCTTTATGGCAGACAATTGGTTCCGAGGTACTCAAGGAGTTGGGGCTGGATATCGACGGCGAGCAGGAATATTTCGACGAAATCAGCGAACGCTTCCATGCTCGGCAATGAGTGCGGCAAGGTTTGGCGTAACACACCCGCAACAGGGGCGCCTGCATCCGAGTCTTGAATTTGAGGTCTGCGCGACATCATGAAACCACGCACCATTTTCCTCGCGCCGGGCCGTGTCGCGCCTGGGATGACACTGGCCGCCGCGGTTCACGACCGCGACCACCATACCCTGCTCGCAGCCGGGACCGTGCTTGATACGAACACCCTTGACCACCTGACTCAGCGCGGTGTTGAGGCGATTGCCGTACTCCTGCTCGACACCCGTGACGCAGAAACGATCACGCTGGAAATGCGTGCAGCCGAATCACGGGTTGCAGAGATATTCCGCGGCACCGGCAGCCCGGCCAGGGAAGCACTTCATGCGGCGGTGCTGCTCTATCGACAGGAAAGCACGCAGTGACAATCCCAACCCTGGACGAGCTGTTGAGTCACGCAGCGCTGCTGCCGTCCTTGCCGGAAATCGTCCACCATCTGATGCATTCCCTGGACGACGAACGCGCTGACGTGGATACGCTAGCGCACCATATCAACTCCGATCCGGCGATCGTTGCGCGGTTGCTCGCGGCAGCAAATTCCAGTGCCTTCGGACTCCGCAGCAGAATCGATTCGGCGCGGCAGGCGTTTCTGGTGCTGGGCGTGGATCGCGTCGTCAATATCGTTCTCGCGACCGTTCTCATTCACCGCTACAACACACAAGCTCACGAATTCGATGCCCACCTGCTCTGGCGACATACCCTGGGCGTCGCCACGTGCGCACGCGTCATTGCCGAGCAAACCGGGTTTGACCCGGAAGTTGCGTTTACCGGCGGTCTCCTTCATGACATTGGGCAACTGCTGATGTACAGCGCAGCGCCGGTGGCCTATACAGCTGCGCTGCACTTGCGGTAAAGCGACGACCGGTCGAGTCTGGCTGCAGAATCCGCAGTGTTCGGCTACGACCACGCCGCGGCCGGCGGTATGCTGGCTACAGCATGGACGCTGCCAGGGGAGTTTTCCGCAGCGATTTTGGCGCATCACGACCCTGACGCATCGAGTAGTGATCTGGCAAACATCATTCACGTCAGCGAGGTGTTGAGCCATGCCCTTGATCTTGGCGAACTCCCCAATAATCGCGTACCGGATCTGTCGGAACTTGCCTGCGCCACGCTCGGCCTGAACTGGCCCGATTTCGCCGGGCACTTTGCAGAAGTCGAAGCGCGCTACGATGGTATTCGTATCGCCCTGGGAATTTGATCGCTTTGCTTCGCTGAACGGGATCCCGCCTATTTTTTCATGAGTAGCGCTTTCTGAATCAGTCCGATATTCAGCGCAATGGCGGTCGGGCGATTGACGCTATGGGGCATTTTGTCCGGCTTGAACCAGCGGAATTCGGAATGCTCATAGTTGAGGCGTGGCTCGATTTCACGATCGGTCAGCAGGAGAAAGTAATGGAGTTCGCGCAGGGCTTCCACGTAGCCCAATTCTTGAATCGCCGCGCCACTGATTCCGCCGAATTGCAACAGATCCCTGCTGGACGGCCGCAAATCCGCTTCCTCTGCAAGTTCCCGAAGCAGCGCAGCGCGCGGGGTTTCGCCCGGATCAACATGGCCCCCGAAGAAATTCCAGATACCGGGCTTGTTGACCACCAGCGACCGCTTGCCGAACAGAAAAGTGCCGGATGCCGTGCAGTGGATGACTGCCCAGACGCCAGCCTGCGTATTGAGTGTCATGACTCGTCCAAGGACATGAATATTTGCGCAGATTAGCAGTGCCTTAGTCTTGGCGCTACGCTCGCTTCGCAGCGCGTTCGGCTGGCATCAATGGAGATTTCGCGCCAATCCCTGCAGCCAAACGTCGCTATGGCTTCGGCGCCAGAAGGCCCTGAATTTCCGCTTCGGCCCACAGGGCACGGGCAAGCGCCTTCCAGGCCGGACCGCCGTGGGTTTCCATGTTCTCGGTGGCGCTTTCCTGCATCACTTTCAGCATCAAATGCGCCAGCCCGAAAAGTTCGAGCTTGGCCCGCAGTTCGAGTGTCATGACGTGTCCGGCGGGTTGATCGGCGAAGCGATAAGCGAGTGCCTCGCGGGCCAGCGCTCTTACCGCGACGATGTCCTCCCAGTCGATACCGAGTGCAACGCCATAGCGAGCGATCTCATGTTCCAGGCCGAGCGCCTCGGCGCGATAATTTTCAAAACCGGGCATGCCAATATCTCCCTCGCCTTAGACGCGCCGTTTGCGAACAGGCTTGACGGCGGTAGACTGCGCGGCAACTTCGCCGCCAACTGCATTGATCAGCTTGGCCAGATAGCGCCCGGTATGACTGCGCGCAACGCCAGCGATCGTCTCCGGTGGCCCGCTGGCGATGATGCGGCCACCGCCGTCACCGCCTTCCGGGCCGAGATCCACCACCCAATCGGCGGTCTTAATGACGTCCAGATTATGCTCGATGACAATGACGGTATTGCCATGGTCACGCAGGCGATGCAGCACCGACAATAGCATCTCAATGTCCTGGAAATGCAGGCCGGTGGTCGGCTCGTCGAGAATGTACATGGTCCGGCCGGTGTCGCGCTTGGATAATTCCAGCGACAGCTTGACCCGCTGCGCCTCTCCGCCCGACAGCGTCGTCGCCGATTGCCCGAGTTGAATATACGACAGCCCGACATCCATGAGCGTCTGCAGCTTTCTCGCCACGACCGGCACGGCGTCGAAAAATTCACGCGCCTGCTCGACCGTCATGCCAAGGATTTCGTTGATCGTCTTGCTTTTATAGCGAATCTCCAGCGTCTCGCGGTTATAGCGCTTGCCGTGGCAGACGTCGCAGGGGACGAAAATGTCGGGCAGGAAGTGCATTTCCACCTTGATCATGCCGTCGCCCTGGCAGGCCTCGCAGCGCCCGCCCTTGACATTGAAGGAAAATCGACCCGGGCCATAGCCACGCTCGCGGGCCTGCGGCACGCCGGCGAAAAGTTCCCGGATCGGGGTCAGCAGCCCAGTGTAGGTGGCTGGATTGGAGCGCGGTGTGCGTCCGATCGGTGATTGGTCGACGTTGATGACCTTGTCGAAGAATTCGAGGCCCTCGATGGCTTTGTGCGCTGCCGGTTCGAGCGCCGAACCATAAAGGTGGCGGGCAGCGGCAGCGTAGAGCGTGTCGTTGATCAGGGTCGATTTGCCTGAGCCGGAAACACCGGTAATGCAGGTCAATAGGCCGACCGGAAGTTCCAGGTCGACGCCCTTCAGGTTATTGCCGGAGGCCGCCACAATCTTCAATTGGCGCAGCGGATTGGCCGGTGTGCGCCGTGTTGGAGTGGCGATTTTGCGCCGGCCGGAAATGTAGGCGCCGGTCAGCGATGCGCTGTTCGCTGCCACCTGAGCCGGCGTGCCTTCGGCCACCACGCGGCCACCGTGCTCGCCGGCGCCCGGACCCATGTCGACGACATAGTCGGCGGCTTCGATGGCCTCCTGATCGTGCTCGACGACGATGACAGTATTGCCCAGGTCGCGCAGGTTGGCCAGCGTTTCGAGCAGGCGAGCGTTGTCGCGCTGATGCAGGCCGATGCTCGGTTCGTCGAGCACATACATGACGCCGGTGAGGCCTGAACCGATCTGGCTGGCCAGGCGAATCCGCTGGGCCTCGCCGCCGGAAAGCGTTTCCGCCGAGCGATCGAGCGACAGGTAATCCAGCCCGACATTGATCAGAAATGACAGCCGGCTGGTGATTTCCTTGAGTACCTTGTCTGCCACCTCCGCCTTTTGCCCGGTGAGCTGCAGCAGGTTGAAATAATCGCGCGCGACAATCAGTGGCAACGCACTGATCTCCGGCAGTGTTCGGGCGCCGATGAAGACATGACGCGCCTCGCGGCGCAGTCGCGCGCCATTGCAGTCCGGACAGGGCTTGGCGTTCAGGTACTTGGACAGTTCCTCGCGCACCATCGCCGAATCGGTCTCGCGGTAACGCCGTTCGAGGTTGGGGATGATGCCCTCGAAGGTATGGGTGCGGTCGAAGCGGGTGCCTTTTTCGTTCAGATACTTGAAGCGGATTTGCTCGCGGCCGCTGCCATAAAGCACGACTTGGCGGGTTGCCTCGGGCAGCGTTTCAAACGGCGTCGTGGTGTCGAACTCATAATGTTCGGCGAGGCTCTCCAGCATCTGGAAATAGAACTGGTTGCGCTTGTCCCAGCCGCGTACGGCGCCGGCGGCGAGCGACAAATGCGGATAGGCGACCACGCGCGCCGGGTCGAAAAACTGGATGACGCCGAGGCCGTCGCACTTGGGGCAGGCGCCCATCGGATTGTTGAACGAAAACAGCCGCGGTTCGAGTTCCTGCAGCGCGTAGGAGCAGACCGGGCAGGCGAACCGTGCGGAAAACATGTGCTCCTGGCCACTGTCCATTTCCAGGGCAATGGCGCGACCCTCGGCGTGCGTCAGTGCCGTCTCGAAACTCTCGGCGAGGCGCTGGCGTGCGTCAGCCCTTACCTTGAGGCGGTCGATGACCACATCAACCGTGTGCTTGTGTGTCTTGGCCAGTTTGGGCAGCGCGTCGATCTCGTGAATCTGGCCATCGACACGCAAGCGAACAAAGCCCTGGGCGCGCAGCTCGGTGAACAGATCGAGTTGTTCGCCCTTCCGATTGGCCACCACCGGCGCGAGGATCATCAGTTTGGTGTCCTCGGGCAGCGCCAGCACATGATCGACCATTTGCGCAACACTCTGCGCCTCGAGTGGTTGGCTGTGATCGGGGCAATGCGGGGTGCCGGCGCGGGCGTAAAGCAGGCGCAGATAATCGTGGATTTCGGTGACCGTGCCGACGGTCGAGCGCGGGTTGTGGCTGGTCGCCTTCTGCTCGATGGAAATCGCCGGCGAGAGGCCCTCGATGAGGTCGACATCGGGTTTTTCCATCAGTTGCAGAAATTGCCGGGCATAGGCTGACAGCGATTCCACGTAGCGACGCTGGCCTTCTGCGTAGAGCGTGTCAAAAGCCAGCGATGACTTGCCGGAACCGGACAGCCCGGTGATCACGGTCAGTTTATTGCGCGGCAAATCGAGCGCGATGTTCTTCAGATTGTGCGTTCGGGCACCACGGATTTTGATCGATTCCATACAATGTCTGGGCGGCGAAGGATCGTTTGTGACCTGTTAATATACGCAACTCGCCGGCCGCTTCCAAACGCCCCCCCTGCAGGTTCGATGATCGTGACCCGTTCGAATCGCTTCAGCGCGAGAGTGGCCCCGACGCACGGCATACTGAACCACACTGGCAGACGTCCGGTGCGCTTTACCGACAACGTAGAGGAGTAGAGACAATGGCATCATTGAACAAGGTCATCTTGATCGGCAACCTCGGCGCCGATCCGGAAACGCGCTTTACCCCGGGTGGCGACCAGATCACCAATATCCGTATCGCCACAACCGAAGTGACCAAGGACAAAGCGACCGGCGACAAGAAGGAATTGACCGAGTGGCACCGCATCGTGTTTTTCGGGCGGCTGGCCGAAATCGCCGGTCAGTATCTGAAGAAGGGCCGGCAGGTGTATATCGAAGGCCGCATCCGGACCAACAAATGGCAGGACAAGGAAGGCCAGGATCGCTACACCACCGAGATCGTCGCCAACGAAATGAAGATGCTGGGTAGCCGCGAGGGCATGGGCGAAGCACCGCCACGCGAGAGCAGCGCCCCCAGCCAGCGCAAACCGCCCTCGACACCGGCAGCAGCGCCCGCCGGCGGAGCCGCTTTCGATAATTTCGAGGACGACATTCCTTTCTAATTGGGTAACCCGGCCAATAGAAAAATCGGGCCGACCTGATTGTGGGTCGGCTCTTTCTTTTTGTCGGTTGGTCATGCCGTTCAACCGGAAAAATCCGGGCAGCCCATTTATCATCTATTCATGAGCCATTTCAAACACCACGCTTTCTTCTGCTGCAATCAGCGCGCGCCGGGCGAAGCATCGTGCGCCAACCACGGCGCCAGCGAACTGCGCGCTTATGCCAAGGATCGAGTCAAGGCGCTTGGCCTGAACGGCGCCGGCAAAGTGCGCGTCAATACCGCCGGTTGCCTCGATCGCTGTGCCGAGGGGCCGGTATTGGTCATTTATCCCGAGGCAGTCTGGTACACCTACGTCGACCAGGAAGACATTGACGAGATCATCTCCGAGCATCTCGTCAATGGTCGCGTTGTCGAGCGGCTGAAGATATGACGTTCTGCGGCTCTGCATGAGTCGCCACGAGCGCATTCTGCTCGACGGCGCCGCCGGCAAGATCGAGGTGTTCGTCGAGCCGCACGAGTCGGCGAGCGGCATTGCCCTGATCGCCCACCCGCACCCGTTGTTCGGTGGCACCGCCGACAACAAGGTGGTGACGACGCTGGCGCGGACTTTTCGCGAACTCGGCTATGCAACGCTGCGGCCGAGCTTTCGCGGTGTCGGCGGCAGCGAGGGCGAACATGATCACGGCATCAGCGAGACCGAGGATCTGCTAGCGGTCCATGATTACGCGCGGAAGCGTTTTGGCACTTTGCCGATGGCGCTGGCGGGTTTTTCCTTCGGTGCCTACGTCATTACGCGTGTCTCCAAGCAGCTTGCCGAGCGCGGCGATCCCGCCGAGCGCCTGGTACTGGTCGGCACGGCGGCCGGCTTTGTCGAAGGCGCCCGCGCTTACGAAACCGAGGCGGTCGCTGGCGATACCATCGTCATTCATGGCTCCGCCGACGAGACGGTGCGCCTGGCCAATGTACTAGCCTGGGCGACACCGCTCGATCTGCCGGTGGTAGTGGTTGCCGGCGCCGATCATTTCTTTCATCGCCGCCTGCATATCATTCGCGACATTATTCAACGGGCCTGGCGGCGATGAATTCTCCGCTTTCGGTAACCGGCCTGCGCAAGACTTACGCTGGCGTCGCGGCGGTTGATGGCATCGATTTCGAATTGCGCGCCGGCGAATGCTTCGGCCTGCTCGGCCCCAACGGCGCAGGCAAAACCACCACCTTGCGCTGCTGCCTCGGCCTTACCATCCCTGATGCCGGTAACATCATTCTGGTCGGGGAAGCGGTGCCGGCCCGCGCTCGTGAAGCCAGAGCGAGGGTCGGCGTGGTGCCGCAATTCGACAACCTCGATCCGGATTTTTCCGCTGCCGAAAACTTGCTGGTCTTTGGCCGCTATTTTGGCTTGCCGGACAAACTCATCCGTAGCCGGATCCCGCCACTGCTGGAATTCGCCGGGCTGGCCGGCAAAGACGAGGCCAAGATGCAAACCTTGTCCGGCGGGATGAAACGGCGACTGACGCTGGCCCGCTCGCTGATCAACGACCCCGATCTGTTGCTGCTCGATGAGCCAACCACGGGCCTCGACCCGCAGGCGCGCCACTTGATATGGGAGCGACTGAAACAACTGCTGGCGCAAGGCAAGACGGTTTTGCTGACCACACACTTTATGGACGAAGCCGAACGCCTCTGCAACCGGTTGGCGATCATGGATGCCGGCAGCATTATCGCCATGGGGAGCCCGCGTGAGTTGATTGCCGCGCACATCGAACCACAGGTGGTGGAGATTTTCGGCGATGCAACTGGTACCGCTGGCACGACCGGCACGACTGGCACGACTGGCACGACTGGCAAGAGCGCCGCCGATTGGGCCAAGAGCGATGGCCAGCGTCATGCCGAGCGCTGCGAGGTGGTCGGCGAAACGGTCTTTTGCTATGTCCGTGAGCCCGCACCGCTTCTCGCCCATCTTGACGCCCAGCACGGCCTGCGCTATCTGCACCGGCCGGCCAACCTGGAAGACGTTTTCCTCAAGCTGACCGGGCGGGAATTGCGGGATTGAGATGGCGAAAAGCGGCCTCATGAGCAAGAATAATTTCGCGCTGCCGATCCCCAGCCGCCGGGCCATTTCCGTGTGGCGGCGCAACTTCCTGGTCTGGAAAAAGCTGGCGATTCCTTCCGTGCTCGGCAACCTGGCCGATCCGATGATCTACCTGTTCGGGCTCGGTTATGGCCTGGGCAGCCTGCTGCCGGCCACCATGCCGCAACTCGGCGGCGTTTCCTACATCGCGTTTTTCGCCGCCGGCACGGTCTGCGCCAGCACCATGCACGCGGCATCTTTCGAGGCACTCTATTCCGCCTTCTCGCGGATGCATGTGCAGCGCACTTGGGAGGCCATTCTCAACGCACCGGTGGCGCTGGATGACGTCGTGCTCGGCGAATTGCTCTGGGCGGCGTCCAAGGCGGTGGTGGCCGGGTTCGCCATTTTGCTGGTCATCGCCGCCTTTGGTTTCGTCACTTCGCCATTGGCATTGTGGGCGTTGCCGGTGATCTTCCTCACCGGACTGACCTTTGCCGGGCTCGGCCTGA
>CAISUK010000722.1 GCA_903888645.1 uncultured Pseudomonadota bacterium
ATTCGCCGCCGCCGGCCTCTCTCGGGTCGGGCGGCTTAATCCTTTACACCTCCAGCTTCACCTCCACCCACCACTATCGCCGATTCCTATACGCCAGTTCTACGTCGGCTTATGCCGTCCGCTTTCACACCGGCGCCGACAGTTGTTTGGCGGTCGTCCCTTGCGATCTCGTCGATCAGCCACGAACAGAAGGCGGCGACCGAAGGCCGCCTGGCCATTGCCTCGGGCAGCACCAGATAGTAGGCGTATGGCGATGGCACTGCGAAATCGATGGGAACGATCAAGCGACCCGCAGCGATGTCGGCGGCGACCAGCGGCCGCAGCGCCAGCGCGACACCTTGCCCGTTGAGTGCGGCTTCGACAGCGAGAACGGCGTTGGAAAAGCGTGGCCCCCGCTCAGCATCGATGCCTCCTGCGCCGGCACTGCTCAACCACTGCGCCCAACCCGACAGGTGTTCCTCGGCATCGATTGTCTCGTCGTGGATCAGCACGTGCCGACCAAGATCGGCGGGCTTCGCGAGTGGTCGTTGTGGCGTCGCCAGCAGCGGGCTGCACACCGGAATGCGCTCGGGGGCGAGGATTTGTTCAACCCGGTAGCCGGGGTAGTGGCCTTTACCATAGCGGATAACCACCTTATTCGCGGCGCTGCGTGGATCAAGGAACTCGTCTTCGCTAACGCTTGTTTCACCACGCCGGTCTACCGTATCGGCACTGCTCGACAAGCGGACTTCGATTTCCGGATGGGCGACGGCAAATCCTGGCAGGCGAGGCAATAACCAGCGCGAGGCGAACGATGGCGGGGCGTTGATGTTAAGAACGCCGTCGCAAGTCTTGGCCGCAGTTTCGATAGCCACCGCCAGGCATTCAAAACCCTCGCGGATTTTGGGCAGCATGGCTCGCCCCTGTGCTGTCATTTCCAGCGCCCGCGTCAGTCTGCGGAAGAGGCTGAGTCCAAGATAGGTCTCAAGTGCCTTGATCTGCTGGCTGACCGCCGCCGGTGTGACGTTCAATTCCTCTGCGGCTTTCTTGAAGCTGAGGTGACGCGCCTCGGATTCAAAGGCGCGCAAAGCCGCCAGTGGGGGAAGGCGATAGCTCAAAGTGACGATTAAGTTCTTCTAAACCGTCGCATCATAAAGAGTCGCTTGTCTAGCCGCAATGGGCTGGCTATCTTCGGCGGAATCGCTACTCCAGCCAAATTCCGCAATTTCCCGAAAAGAGTGCAAGACCATGAGTCATTACCTGTTTACCGATACCCTGCTGGCGCGGGGTTTGTCCGCATCCGGTTTGAAGGATGCCGTTATCGTCGATCCAGCCGCCGAGCTGGCCTTGCCCTCGCGAATTGCCTTTCCTGAACCACATCGCTCCAATCCGGCCGATGCCCTGCAGGCTGACGACCACGCCACTCCGTTGGCGTGGCATGCGTTGCTAAAAACGCATTAAGAGCGCTACCGAGGTAGCGCCCGGACTGCCCAGTCGGGCCTGATCCGCGGTGCCCGATGCACCCGTGCTACCCTTTGTACCCGCGGTAACCATTTTGCCGGCACTCGTCGCACACAAAAATTGTGCTCACGCAGTGCCCGCCTTCTGTGCCCTCGAGTTCTTCCGAGCACAAAACCGTGCTTCGATCGACCGATTTATGTGACGAAAGTCTCAATTTATCCGCCGAATAGAAGTTTCCCGAGAGTGGTTGCGGGTTTACCCGCATAGCTCGGGGAAATTTTGCTTGGGATAATGCGACGATGGTTGAAATGGAGACGGAAATGGAAAACTTGGCGACAGCCCAGTTCCGCGACATCATCGAAAATTCCTCAGATGGTGTTTGGGTGTCCGACAAAGCGCATCGCATCGTCTATGCCAATGCCGCGATGGCAAGGATTGCCGAAATGGATGTCGACAGTGTTATCGGTACGTCCTTGCTATGCGAACCTACCGTCGGTGGCTATTCGTTCTTTCGCAGTCACTTCCGGGCAGCGGTCGATGCAGGCAAACCGACAAGATATGAATGCCCGGCTACGACGCCGTCCGGACATGAAATGTGGCAAGGAGGCTGGCTCACTCCAGTGATGGAGAACGGTGAGTTTTCCGGAATGGTTTGTACAGTGCAGGACATTACGGAACGCAAGCGCATGGAGGCCGAGGTCGTGGCAATGCGCAGCCAGTTGCAGGCCACAATGGATGCCATTCCCGACCTGCTCTTTGAGGTCGATCTGGGAGGACACATTCATCGCTATCACTCTCCGCGCTCTGAATTGTTGCCCAGACTTTCGGAAGTGCTGCTGGGCAAGACGATCGCCGGCTTGATTCACGAGGATCCGTGCATGTCGGCATTACGGGAAGCACACCAAACCGGCGTTTCCATTGGCAAGCAGCTTGAACTCATGCTCCCCTATGGCACCTGTTCGTTCGAACTTTCGGTTACGCGCAAGCCGGATACGGCTGGCGAAGAAGAGCGTTTCATCGTCATTGCGCGCGATATCACGGAGCGCAAA
>CAISUK010000723.1 GCA_903888645.1 uncultured Pseudomonadota bacterium
CCAGTGCCTGCGCGGCCAGGTGAAAGATGATTTCCGGCTGCGTATCTTCAAGCGCTTTTCTAAACGCGGAAAAGTCGCGAATGTCCGCCTCGATATGAGCCATTCCTTCCGCGACTCTTGCCTCTGCGAACAACGACGGCTTGGTCGGCGCGGCCAGCGCATAGCCAATAACGGTCGCCCCCAATTCCTGCAGCCAGAGGCAAAGCCAGCCGCCTTTGAAGCCGGTATGGCCGGTGACAAGAACCCTGCGGCCTCGCCAAAAATCCGCGCTCAGTCCCATGTTCGCCACGGGGCGTTGCCGCTCTGCCAAAGGCTTTCGAGCAGATTCTTTTCGCGCATCGTATCAACCGCCTGCCAGAAACCGCGATGCTCGAAGGCGGCCAATTGCCCATCTGCGGCAATTTGCCGAAGCGGCTCCTGTTCCCAGGTGGTTTGATCGCCACCGATATAGTCGAACACCTTCGGTTCAAGAACGAAGAAGCCGCCGTTGATCCAGCCTCCATCTCCGGCGGGCTTTTCCTGGAATCCGGCAACGCGCCCGTCCCCCAGTTGCAGTGCCCCGTAACGGCCGGGCGGCTGCACGGCGGTAATGGTTGCAATGCGCTTGCTGTTGCGGTGAAAGGCAATCAGATCGTTGAGTTTGATATCGGCGAGCCCGTCGCCATAGGTGAAGCAAAACGGCTCGTCGCCCACATAATCGCGGATGCGCAGGAGTCGACCGCCGGTCATCGTGTTTTCGCCGGTGTCGATCAGCGTGACTTTCCAGGGCTCGGCCTGCTGGCGATGCACTACCATGCGATTGCTGGTCATGTCGAAGGTGACATCCGACATGTGCAGAAAATAGTTGGCAAAATACTCCTTGATGACGTAACCCTTGTAACCGAGGCAAACGATGAATTCGTCGATGCCCTGGCTCGAGTAGAGCTTCATGATGTGCCAGATAATCGGCCGCCCGCCGATTTCCACCATGGGTTTCGGCTTCAGATGGGATTCCTCGCTGATGCGGGTTCCATAGCCTCCAGCGAGAATGACGCACTTCATCGATCAGGTTCCCATATTGAGTTGGGCAGTGGGTAGCGCGGCTGAATTTTCGCCGATATTACTGCAGCGAGTCACTTTGTTTTTCGGGGGAAACTGCCCAAATTGCGGAAATCTTCGTCATGCCCTGCTTCTTGCCGTGGCAAACTCGTCCGATAATCCTGCTGCATACCGTTCGACATGGCACACTATGCGGTGGCGAAGATAGCGTCGAGTTTCATCTAACGGGCAACTCGCAGCGAGAGCACTCATGAAACGCATGCTGGGGATTCAACAGGCGCCGGGTGATTTCTGGGGCGGACTGGCGGCGATGCTGGTGGCGATGCCGTCGGCAATCGCCTTTGGCGTGACCGTCTATGCGGCGATCGGCCCCAGTTATGCGGCCTTTGGCGCGCTGGCGGGGATCATCGGCGCCACCGTGATCGGGCTGCTGGCGGCGATTCTCGGCGGCACCGACAGGCTCATCAGTGCGCCTTGCGCGCCGGCCGCAGCGGTCTTGACGGCCTTCGCCATCGAGTTGGTGCATCAGGGCGTTGCGCCCGGTGTGGTGGTGCTATTGATCATCATGCTGGGCGTGCTCGCCGGGGTGATTCAGATGCTGCTCGGCTTTGTCGGCATCGGTCGCCTGATCAAATACATCCCCTATCCGGTCGTCAGTGGTTATCTCTCGGGCGTCGGGCTGATCATCATCGGCAGCCAGATACCTAAATTCGCCGGCGTGACCGGGGCGGCGCACTGGTGGGAGGCGTTGTTTTCTCCATGGTTGTGGGATTGGCGCGGTGTGACCGTGGGCATGGCGACGGTGCTGGTGGCCTTGCTCGGGCCGCGGCTGACACAAAAAGTGCCTGGCACCATTCTCGGCATCGTCGCCGGCATCGTGACTTATTTCGGCCTCGCCACACAGGATCCGGCACTGCTGACGGTGGCCGACAACCCTCTCGTCGTCGGCCCGCTGGGCGCGGCTGCGGATGGCTACTTCGGCGCCATCAGCGGACGTTGGCAGGAAATCGGCGAATTGAAACTGGGGCAAATCGCCGGCCTGTTCGGCAGTGCGCTGACCCTGGCGGCGCTGCTGTCCATCGACACCTTGAAAACCTGTGTGGTCATCGATCAAATGACGCGGACCCGTCACGATTCCAACCGTGAACTCGTCGCTCAGGGCATCGCCAATGTCTGCTCGGCGGCAGTCGGCGGGATTCCTGGTGCCGGAACCATGGGCGCGACCATGGTCAATCTTTCCAGCGGCGCGCTAACCCGCGCTTCGGGCGTGATCGAAGGTGTGCTGGCGCTGGTTGCCGCCCTGATTCTCGGTTCCTTTGTCGCCTGGATTCCGGTGGCGGCATTGGCCGGGATTCTGATTGTCATCGGCATACGCATGATCGATCGGCAGCCGCTGCGCTTCATCGAATCGCGCGGCACGGTGTTCGATTTCGCGGTCGTCTTCGCCGTGGTGGTGGTGGCGCTGACGGTGGGGCTGATCGCCGCCTCGGCGGTCGGCGTGGCGCTGGCGATCATCCTCTTCCTGCGCGAGCAGATTGGCGGCTCGGTGATTCGCCATAAGATCTATGTCAATCAAATGTCATCGACGTGGTATCGCCCCGAGGCGGAGATGCACATCCTCGAACAGAAGGGTGACCAGGCGGTGATCATCGAATTGCAGGGCAGTCTGTTCTTCGGCACGACCCAGCAACTCTATAGCGAACTGGAAGCCGAGATCCGCACGCGCAACTTCATCATTCTCGACCTGAAACGCGTGCAGTCGGTTGACGTCACGGCGGCGCATCTATTGCAGATGGTCCGGGAAAGCCTGCAAGAACGTGGTGCGAAATTGCTGTTATCCAGCGTGCGTGAAAATCTGCCCAACGGGAGGAACCTGCGCGAGTTCTTCGAACAGACTGGCGTTCTTCTCGAGAATGACGAAACGGTGCGCATATTTCCCGAACTCGATAGCGCCATCGAATGGGTCGAAGATCGGATTCTCGGCGAGAGCGAAGTGGCGGCCCCGGAAGAAGAGCCGATGCAGATCCACGAGATGGAAATCTTTGCCGGGCGCAAGGACGAGACGCTGAAAGATCTTGAGGCGCGCATGACGCAGCGGACCTACAAGGCAGGCGAGACGATTTACGTATGCGGTGCGGCGGGCGACGAGATCTATTGGATACGGCGTGGCACGATTCGCCTTTTTGCGCCGCTTGGTGCCGGCCGGATGCGGCATATCGCCAGCTTCGGCCGAGGCGACTTTTTCGGTGGCCTGTCCTTCCTCGACCGCCGTCCGCGCAGCAATGATGCCGTTGCGCAGACCGAAACAGAAATGTATGTGCTCACGCTGGAGCAGTTCAATCAGCTCGCCGAGACGCACAAGAAGCTGGCTTTTACATTGATTACCGCCGTCGCCCGCACGCTGGCACAGCGCCTGCGCCACGTGGATACGGAATTGGCGATGTTGCAGGAATATTGATCCAGGCTAGCGCCAGCGATTCGCCACCACGGAATGAGACGCCGCTATTGACTTGCATCAACTCCCCGAACCTGCCAGCAGGCAAGAATGCACGATAGATGATCCGGCATTTGTCGATCCGATTACTCCCATGGGAGAAATAGCATGTTTGAATCCGCCGAACTCGAACACCGAATTGACAAGACGACCTATAAGGAAGAAGTGCCGGGTCTGCGTGCCGCCCTGCAGGACGCGCAGTACGACCTAAAGGCCAGCGGCAAGATTCCTGTGGTGGTGCTGATCAGCGGCCAGGATGGGGCCGGCAAGGGCGAAACCATCAATGTGCTGTATGAGTGGATGGACCCGCGTTTTATCTCGACGCTGGCATTTTCGGCGCCGACCGACGAGGAGCGCGACCGGCCGCCGATGTGGCGCTTTTGGCGGGCGCTGCCGCCCAAGGGCCGCGTGGGCATTTTTGCCGGCTCGTGGTATTCCGATCCGATCCGCCAACGCCTTATCGGCGAGATTACCGAGGCGGCATTGGATGCGCGGATCGACCAGATCAATCGTTTTGAGGCGATGCTGGTCAATGAAGGAGCGTTGGTCCTGAAGTTCTGGTTTCATCTCACCAAGAAGGGCCAGAAGGCCCGTCTCAAGGCCTTGGAAAAGAATCCTCGCACGGCCTGGCGGGTCACCAAATGGAATTGGGATCGCCTGAAGACTTATGACCAGTTGCAAGATGTCGCCGGGCACATTCTGCGTATGACAAATACCGCCTGGGCGCCGTGGATCGTTGTCGAAGGCACCGACGATCGTTTCCGTTCCTTGACGGTCGGCAAGATTCTGCTCGGGGCGATGACACAGCGGCTCGCTTCAGTGGCAGCGACGGTGACGCCGGTGGCGCCACCGCTGCCGCCCGACCTGGATGGCCGCGATGTACTGACCGAACTCAGGCTCGATCGCAGCATGCGCAAGGGCGCTGCCGATATTGAACTTGCCAAATGGCAGGGCCGCCTTGCCGAGTTGCTGCGCGATCCGCGGTTTGCGCAGCATTCACTGGTTTGCGCCTTCGAGGGCTCCGATGCGGCCGGCAAGGGCGGCGCAATCCGCCGTGTCGCTGCGGCGCTGGATGCGCGGCAGTATCAGATCGTGCCGATCGCCGCGCCCAGCGAAGAAGAGCGAGCGCAACCGTATATGTGGCGATTCTGGCGGCATATTCCGCGCCTCGGGCGCGTGTCGATGTTCGACCGTTCCTGGTATGGCCGTGTGCTCGTCGAGCGCGTCGAAGGCTTTTGTTCGGAGGCGGATTGGCTGCGGGCCTATTCCGAGATCAACGATTTCGAGCACGAGCTCACTGCGTCCGGGGTCATCGTCGTCAAATTCTGGCTGCAGATATCGGCCGAAGAACAGCTCAGGCGCTTCAAGGAAAGGCAGGAAATCGAGTTCAAACGCTTCAAGATTACCGATGAAGACTGGCGCAATCGTGAAAAGTGGGATCACTACCACCGTGCCGTGTGCGACATGGTGGATCGCACCAGCACCGGCGAAGCGCCGTGGACCCTGGTCGAAGCCAACAACAAAGATTACGCGCGGGTGAAAGTGCTGCGTACGCTCTGTCAGCGCGTAACAGCCGCGCTTGAGGCCGCTTCGGCGAGCAGTTCCGACAAGCCGGCGAAACGGAAAAAATCCTAGTGAGCCTTTACGAAACTTTGCCGAGGGCAACGTGCACGTTGGCGTGGCTGAGGTTCCGGTAGATCCTGCCCCGGCGTGCCAGAGGCCACCACTCATAAAGGAATATCTGCATCGGCCGCCACATGGCGACCCAGCCGCCGATGATCAGGCCTTCTTTCAACACCCGGAGAAAAGTGTTGTCGGAAATGGACGAAAGGGCGTCCGCACCAAGCAGACACATCGAGAGAAAACCCAGCCCGATCAGCAAACTGGTGCGGCCCTCAAGCAATAGCGTACGCAAGGTGCGCTGTGTCAGCAGTGCCTTGTAATCGAAGTAGTTGTGAATTGCGTCGATGACCAGCGGCAAGGGGTCTTCGGGCGGCGCCTGCTCGATGTGAATGATGATTCTGAAGCTGCTGTGTTGAGGGAATTCCATTGCCCAGCTTTCGAGAAATTCCTCTGCATCCCTGTCAAGGTCGCGGTGCTGAAAAGGCGTCGGATCCATTGAATTGAAAAGCTCCGCCAGCGTGACGATGCGGAGCTCGATCTGATGGATGGGTTGATGGCTTTTCTTCACGGCAGCGTTCCGGGCAATTCCGCAATTGTGCAGGCAACGATATTAAACCGATTGGGAAAGGCCATGATGGCATTACGCCTTTTGCACGCTCGGCAGCTGCCGAGAAAATGTGCATGCGACCAGGCGGAGGAGGACGCGGATAACGATGCGGTGCGCTGCCTGGAAGTTTCTGCACAACACGGAAGCGGTGCTACCATTCTCTTGCGATGCGCCTATGTTCCCGTTGCCTCGCACCTAACCCCACGGAGGAGTCAATATGGAAGACCAGAAAGTTACTGCAAATGCGGTCGGCGATGGTCGCCGCAGCTTCATCAAGACAGCCGGCGTCGGCGCCGGTCTCGCCTTGGCTGGCGGCTCGACCGAGCTGTTCGCCGCGAGTTCCCCGAAAGAAGATACCACCTGTACGCTGGTCCCTTACTTTGAAGTCGCCGAGGGCAAGCTCGACGAATTCAAAGCCATGGGCCCGAAATTTATCGAACTCACACGCAAGGAAGCCGGTTGCGTTCACTACGCCTTTTCGTTCAGCGGGCAAGCCGCCCACTGTCGCGAAGGCTATGACAATGCCGCGGCGGTGCTGGCTCACCTCGACAACGTTGGCGCACAACTGGGAGAGGCACTGAAGATCGCCACCATCAGCCGCCTTGAGGTGCATGGACCCGCCGCCGAACTGGACAAGTTGCGCGAGCCCCTTGCCGCTTTGAAGCCGACGTTCTTCACGCTTGCCGAAGGTGGTTTCCGCCGCTGAGCAGTGCCTCGACAGCTAGCGAATTGCACGCCAGCGCGGTGATCCCGCGCTGGCGTGTTTTTGGAAGCGGC
>CAISUK010000724.1 GCA_903888645.1 uncultured Pseudomonadota bacterium
CCTCGATGCGCCCGTCATCGCCGTGACGCTCGCTGCCGAGCAGATCCAAAGTGTCATCGTTGCCAACCGCAGCCTCTTCGCCGATGCTCGCGACAGCCGAGAACCCTGCGCCCGGCTGCTGGAAAATCTGCGGGCGCGGCTGGGCGAAGAAGCGGTGACGGGCGTGCGTGCCGTACCGGCGCATCGTCCGGAATTCGCCTGGGAAGCCGCCGAGCCTGGTGCCAGGCAGCGTGTCGAAACCCTTTGCGGCAACCGCCCGTTATGGCTGCTCGAACCGCCCCAGGCGTTGCCCGAGCGCAACGCCCTGCCGCAATGGGACGGCCCTGTGGCGCTGCTCAGCGGCCCGGAGCGAATCGAATCGGGCTGGTGGGATGGGCACGATTGTAGTCGGGACTACTACCTGGCCAGCGGGCCGCATCAGGAACTGCTGTGGCTGTTTCACGAACGGCGCGATCCGCGAGGATGGTATCTGCATGGACTTTTCGCTTGAGGTTACGTAGCTACCGCGTCTATACCGACCGCCACCAAGACAAAGCCCCGCAAGTCATAGACGAGCAGGGCTTTGGTGGTACTGGTGGCCAGGGGCGGAATCGAAACCTGCGACTGACGGTCTCAGCCTATTGAGCCATACCGATCATCGGACGGCGCTCTTGCCTGCCCCATACCGCCATAACGAGGATGGATCAGAATGCGTATAGGAGCCGCCCCTGCACGCCGTGAGTTTTTGGTCCGTTTTCCACGTTGAGGTCTTGCTCGTACTGGAACTGCAATTGCCATTGCTTGGCGACAAACGAGGCCCAGGTCAGGGTGAGGTTGTCGTCGTTCCTGCGGGTAGCGGTCACCGCTCCACTCGAATCCTTCTGCTCCGCACCCCAGGCGTGCCGGTAGGACGCGGCAACGTGGGTCGCATCGCTGACGTGGTAACGCAGGTGGCCGTACGCTTGAAGGAGCGGGTCGGTCTTGGCGCTGGTGGTGCGCTCGTCGCCATAGAACTCAGTCTCGGCGACCAGATCCATCGTCCATTTGTCACCAAGCTTTCGGATGTAGCCGGCCTGCAAATCGGCAGCCCATCGGTTATTGCTAAGGGCGAAACCCTTTTCCTTGGCATTGCCGGTGGGCGCCGTGATGAACAGCGAATAGCCAAGGTGCTCGCCAGTCTTCAGGTCGGCGGTCGTCCATAGTGTGCCGCCGAAAATGACATCGCCGATTCCCGAGTTGCTGGATCCCGCTAGTTCCACCTTCTGGTGACCGAACGGCACGATGACTTGCGGGTCGACAATAAAGTCGCCCCATTTCGTAAAGTGAACGTAACGCAGTATCCCGACGTCAAGATTCAATCCAAGGTTGCTGACAACCCTGTCTCCATGGGAATAGGCATCGTCAGCCCGGACGGCCTGAGCGTACATGACAAAAAGATCGGTACCCGCAGGCAGCCCGGTGTAGTCGCCGGGATCCGGCTTGACGTCAGCCATCGCGCCATGACAGTAAAATAATGAAAAACCTGCGACGAGCGCGCAGACGACGCTATTTCGGATTTGGTGTGACATGCGTTTCCCCCTTTAGCTGCATTATTTAATTGAGCTGTCCAATTGACAATGTCTGCCTGCTTACTCGAAAAGCCAAACCTGCTCGGGAGTACAAGTAGCAGACCCTGACAGTATAAGCTTGACATCATAGTAGGGGAATAGGCAAGAGTCTGCGACGAGTTGGGACGCCGCGAGACAAAGAAAAACCCGGAAGCCTTTCCAATACAGGCGTTCCGGGTTCTATTGAGACTTCCTGATACCGTGGGGTGGTGGGTCGGGCGAGACTCGAACTCGCGACCAACGGATTAAAAGTCCGCTGCTCTACCGACTGAGCTACCGACCCTCCGGCGAAAGGGGACGAATTTTAGAGGCTGCCCCAGAGCCTGTCAAACTTAAATCGCGGAGGCGATGTTGGGCGCAGCGGTTGCTGAACTGCTCAGGCAAATCCAGCCTTGCGCAAGTATGCGTTTATCCAGTTCGTCGATCAGCGCTGAGGCCAATTCGGTCGCGCTGCGGCGGGCCGTAAAGAATGTCCATGGCGATCGAAGAACCGAGGACGCTGTTCCAAGCAAAAGCCAAGCCGCAGCGCTGCAACTGACGCATGAGATTTTCCCAGTCGCCGTCGGTACCGGTACCGGTGCGATGCAATGCTTCGAACACTTCGTGATAGGCGCCGACCGGCAGAATGTCGAGTTCCGCCCAAAGCGCCAGGCGCTCGGGCGGCGCCAATGCCTGAATGGCGCGATGCGGGCCGGGTACGGTGCGGCACAAGTCGTCGAGCAGGATGTCGGCGATTTCGCCGGCCAGTCGATGCAGCGATTTTTCCGGAGAGTCGATGCCGAATGCCTTGGCAATGGCACGGGCCTTGGCTTCGCCCTTGATCGGCAAATCGATCCGCCCTTCGGCGGCGGCCCTGAGCGTGAGCAGGACTTCGCGACCGCGGGCACCGTGCGAGGCGACGCCGGCGGCCACCCAACGCAGGATGTTGCGCGCCACCACCACATCGACATCGGCACCGCAGACTCCGCGCGGGCTGCGCGGCGAGATCGTGCATGGCCCCATGTGGCAGACACGGCAGCAGGTTCCTTCCAGGCCGTGACCGCAATGCGCTTTCTGCGCGTCGAACCGGTCGAACACGGTCTCGATGCCGAGTTCCTGCATGCGCTGCAGCATCGAGCGAACCGCGGGATCGGGCGTATAACTCATCACCTCGGTCTTCGTCGGAAAGCTCTTGCGGTAGGCTTTTATTTCCTCAGGTGTCATGCCGCAGCCTTCAAAGGCAAATCCAACAGTGCGTCGACCAATGATTCTGCGGCACGGCGGAAATCTCCGAGCAGTGCTGGCGGCTCGCCGACCAGGTCGCCGTGACGAATCGCCTCGTCAAAGGGAAAGACAGAGAGCGGCGGCCAGTCACGCAGCCACTCCAGCACCTTCTCCCGCTCGTCGCCATTGAGGCAGCCACTGACAACGGTATGCACATGCCGGATGGCAAGATGGGCTGCCAGGCGGCGAATGGCATCGGCAGTTTCGAGGCTGCGTCGACCGGATTCGATGACCACCAGCGCGATGTCGATGCCGGCGATGGTGCCCCGGCTCAAGTGTTCCAGGCCGGCTTCGCTGTCGATCAGCGTGATGTCGGCAATCGCCTTGCAGGCTTTGAGCAACAACTGGCGCAGCAGCGCATGCTCGGCGCAATAGCAGCCCTCGCCGCCATCCTTGCTCCAACCGAGTGCAACGAGAGGCTGGCCACCGCCCCAGGTGACGGTACCTTGCGGCAATAGCTGGCGGGTGTCCGGGTTGAGCAGAAAGAGGCCGTCCGGCAGTCCAGTGCCGTTAGTCGCCGCGCGCAAAAGTTCGCTTTGTTGCGCCAGGGATTTTGGCCGTTCTGCATTATCCAAAGGCAATACGGAAGCCAGGTTCGCATCCGGATCGGCATCGATCGCCAAGACCCGCAGGCCGCGAGCTGCCAATGTCCGGGCCAGCGCACCAGCGATCGTCGTCTTGCCGGCGCCACCCTTGCCGACGATGGCAATGCGCAGGGGGCAGATCGGGGCGACCTCGACTTGGCAGGCTCACAACTATTCAGGCTGACCTTGGTGTGACGATGTGAGCCGTCGTTACACATATGACGCTCCCCGCCGCGCCAGTTCGTGGCGCAGGTGCTTCAACGACGGCGTCACGATGGCAACGAAATACACTTCGCGCAAGCGGCGCTGTGCAGTCGCAGTGCGCAGATAGCCGCGCGCACCCTGATGCAACATGGCAGCCTGGGCAGCACGCAGTGACAACTCGCCACCCGCCAGCCGAACCCGCAAGACATCGGTCATCAGGCTTGGACGATCCTCAGGCGAAGGTCCTGCATCGATGACGCGGGCCAAGCGGAAGGTTTCATCCTCGGCCAGCTTCAGCGCGGCGCGCAGATCGTCGCCTTGATCAGTCTCGAATCTGTTGATGTGCTGGTGGGTCCGGTTGGTGCTCTCGACGAGTCGAATGCAGTCGCGCACCAGGCCGAGTCCCATGCCGAGCTGGGCCAGAATCATCCCCGGCTGAATACGCGCGAGGTATTCGGCGGATTGATCCGGGTGCGCCAGAACGCGGCTGTCGTCGAGGCGCACCTTGCGGAACTGGCAGGCCAGCGTTCGGGTGCCTTCCAGTGCCGTGAAATGCGCCCCTTCGACGAGTTTGAAGCCGGGCTGGTTGCACTGGACCGCGAAGAACAACAGGCGCCCATCGCCTTCGACCGGGCAACCGGTAACGAAGATGTGATCGCGGCCCAGATTGGATACCCAGGGCAGCGTACCGTTGATTTCGTAACCGCCATCGACACGCCTGGCCGAGAGCAGGAAACGCTCGATCTCGCAGCATGACTTGAAGGTGTTCGAAAGCCCCGTTCCGCCCAACTGCCGGCCGCTGGCCAGAGCCGGCAGAAACTCGGCCTTGATGGCGGCGTTGTCGGAGAGCTGCAGGTAGCGCGCGCACGCCGTTTGGCACCAGACGATAAAGGCCGTAGACAGGCAGACTTCACCGACGCGAGCCATCGTGGTAATGGTGCCCGCGAGACCACTTCCGCTGCCGCCGTAGTCGGGGTTGACGACGCCGGCGAAGCCGCCGAGCGCGCCGAGCGCGCGCAGGAAATCTTCCGGATATTCGCCGTCGAGATCGATGGCGGTGACCCTTGGCGTCAGTTCCTGCTCGATCAATTTCGCGATCGACGCAGGCTTGAACAACCTTCTTGCCTCGCTCAGCACTGCAGTGTCAGACATGCGCTTTACCTGAAGTTTATTGTCCTGCCCAGCGCTGATGCGCCCAGCGTGCCAGCCAGTCGAGAATGAAGCCGAGCAGGCCGATATAAAGAATCGTCGCCATCAACTCGCCGTAGGCCAGCCGGTCGCGGGTGTCGAGAATGAAGTAGCCGAGGCCGGCATTGACGCCGAGCATTTCGGCCGGCACCAGCACCACCCAGATCAGGCCGATGGCCAGCCGGATACCGGTCAGCAGATGGGCGGCAATCGCCGGAACGGTGACATGGCGGAGCTTTTCGCTACGGCTGGCGCCGAGGCTGTCGGCCAGCGTCAGCCACTGCGGGTCGATGGCGGCGATGCCGGCGGCGACATTTAGGACAATCGGCCAGACGGCAGCGAAAGACAGCAGAAAGACCACCGGTGCTTCGCCAACGCCGAGCGCCATCACCGCCACCGGCATCCAGGAAAGTGGCGAGATCATCCGCAGGAACTGGAACGTGGTCGAACTCGCCCGATTGAAGCCGGCCCAACTGCCCGCCATCAAGCCCAGCGGCACTCCCGCCAGAAGGGCGAACAGCAGGCCCAGCGCGACCCGTTGCAGGCTGGCCCGGGTGTGCTGCCAGATGTCGCCACCCTGCCAAAGTTCGCTGGCGGCCACCCAGGTATTCTCTGGCGAAAAGCGCGCCGCCATCAGCGAATGCTGGCCGACGACATGCACCAGAAACCACCACAGCATGACGGCAAGTATAAGGCCAACCAGCGGGTAGGCGAGTTGGCGGCTCAGGAAGGGTGGCGACGCTGTTTGTGACATGAGCCTCTCAGCGACCGTGAATTGATCGGCATAACCGCTGTTGGCCGTCATTCCGGCGAAGGCCGGAATCCAGAAGATCGCTCCGATCTTGGCTAAAGCAATTGGTGAAACGAACTGGACCCCGGCCTGCGCCGGGGCGACGACCGAAGGAAGTCCCCGTGGGACCACCGAAGGAAGTCGCTGTGGGAAGACCAAAGGAAGTCGACGTGGTACGACCGAAGGAAGCCCCTCTGGAACGAGCGAGCAGGTCGAACGGTAGTGAACTTTTCACAGTCTCTCAGGCAACGATGGTTTCGCTGCGCGTGAACTTTTCGGGCAAGCCGAACGCCTTCAAGCCACCCACTGCCGCAATCGATTTCTTGACGAAACGGTCATCCACCAGATCCCGCGCCACAAAGGCCGGATCGAGGCTGGCGAGGAAGCGGTTGTCGCCTTCGACCTGGGTATCCTTGAGCAGCTTGATCAATTGCTCCGTGTAGGACGGGAAGGGGTAGGGCTGGTAGTCGATGCGCGCCTCTTTCCATTCGGCATGACGAATGGCGCCTTCCTTGGCATATTGCTGATCGCGTTCCTGGCTGGGCACCAGCACGCGTTCGAGGACCGGTGCCGGGAATGGCGTGTACTTTCCGGCGCCGTCTTTCGACAGCAGTTGCGCGCCTTCCTTGCGGTTTTCGCGCAACCAGAGCTGGGCATTGACGATGCCATTGACAACTTTCTGCGACCACTCGGGGCGTTCATTGACATCGCGTTCGTGGAGGGTGACTACGCAGCAGGCGTGGTCGCGCCAGACATCGCCGGTGAAGCGCAAGACACGGCCGATGCCATTGGTTTCGGCAGAGGCATTGAAGGGCTCGGCCACAATGAATCCGGCGATGGCGCCGTTGGCTAGTGCCGGTCCCATGTCCGGCGGGGCCATGATGGACAAAGCGACTTCGTTCGGCTTGAGGTTGTCGGTCGGCTTGGTGACCACGGCCAGACCGTTCTCGCGCAGCAAGTGCTGGAGCACGACGTTGTGGATGGAATACCAGAACGGCACCGCCACCTTTTTCCCGCCCAGATCCTTCACTTCCTTGATGTTCGGCGCGACGGTCAATGCCGAGCCGGCCATGTGGTTCCACGCCACCACCTTGGCCGGGAATTTGCTGCCGTAACGAGCCCACACGGTCATCGGCGACAACAGGTGCACCACGTTGACCTGGCCGGCCATGAAGGCTTCGACGATCTGTGCCCAGGAACGGAACAGACGCGGTGCCTCGACCTGCAGGCCCTGTTGCTCAAACAGTTGTTTCGAATGGGCAATGAGCAGCGGCGAAGCGTCGGTGATCGGCAGGTAGCCGATGCGAACTGGCTCGTCGGGTCCAGCTGCCCGGGCGAATTGCGGCAGAGCGACTGTGCCAGTGAGGAGCGCCGACAGGCGCAGGAAATCGCGGCGGGAAAGGGGCAACTCTTCAGCGAGTTGATCAAGTAAATTGCTGTTTGTGGTGTCTTTCATGGTTTGCCTCACAAGGTTGGAAACCAGGCCGTGGCCCGGTCGGACAGGGAATCAAGAATTTCTTCGCGCATGGCGTTGAGGGCGGCGGAACGATGCTGGCGCGGCGCCCGCCCGCCGGGTTGCCACTCGCCGACGATACGAGCCGGTGCCCCGGCAAGCAGCAGGACTCGGTCGCCGATGCGCAGGGCTTCGTCGATGTCATGGGTGACGAGGAGCGCGGCGCTTTGCTTCTGGTGCGCGAGTTCAAGCAATAAATCCTGCATCGACTCGCGCGTGATCGCATCCAGCGCAGAAAAGGGCTCGTCGAGGTAAATGATTTCCGGGTCGCGGGCCAGCGCCCGAGCCAATGCCACTCGCTGCGCCATCCCGCCGGAGAGTGCCTGCGGTTTTTTGCTGGCGTGCTCGCTCAGGCCAACCTGATCCATCGCCTTGGCGATGCGCTCGGCACGGACAGCTTTCGGTTCGACGGGACGGCAGGCGAAATCCAGGCCGAATCCGATGTTCTCGGCCACCGTCAGCCAGGGCAGCAATGCCGGCGACTGGAATACGACGCTGGCCTTGGCCGCCCGATCCAGTCCGCTGGTGCCGTCGACCGTGACTGTGCCGGCCATTGGCTCGGTCAAGCCGGCCAGCAGGCGCAGCAAGGTGGTCTTGCCGCATCCCGAAGCGCCAAGCAGGCAAACGATTTCACGGCGCGCGATGGTCAATTCGACGCCGGCAAAAATCGGCTGCCTACCGAAAGAAAAGGCCAGCCCGCGAGCCTCCAGCAGCTGGGCCGAGTCGCCTTCCTGCGTCATGTCAGGTTTGCGGCTGCCAGCGGTAGGCAGCAAGTTCGGGATTCAATTCTGTCTGCGCCAGTGAATTGGAAAAATTGCACAGGGTGGCCAGGGACACGCCAAGGATGGCTTCAATGACTTGCTGCTCGCCATAACCGGCTGCCAGAAAGTCCTGCAGGTCAGCATTACCGACCGCGCCGCGGTTGCGGATCACGGCTCGGGTGAAAACGGCCAGGGCATCTAGTTTGGGGTCGGGCAAAGTCTGTTGCCGGCGCAACGCTTCGACCAGTGCCTCAGGCAAATTCCCCTGCTTGTATGCAATCGCCGTATGCCCGGCAACGCAGAACGCGCAGCCGTGATAGGTGGCGGCAGTGATCTGCACGACTTCCCGTTCCGCCAAGGAAAAGCTGCTGCGGCCATTGATTTCGGAAACGGTTAGATAGGTTTCCAACGCCACCGGCGCATTGGCCAGCACGCCAAGCAGATTGGGAATGAAGCCGTTCTTCGCTTTCGCCTTGGCAAGAAAAGGGCGACTCGCTTCTGGAGCCGATTCGATGGACTGGACAGTAAGGCGGGACATGGTTTCTCCGGTTGCGATGAACTGATTCAATTTTCCAGCGTGGTCTGTTCGGCCTCAATTGCAAACCTGGCGTTCTCATGGCTGGTCGTCTCAGGCTTGGTAAAGGCACTCAGGCGGCCTGAAGTCATTTGGAATAGTGCGAACACGATAGAAGCAAAAGCCGTCGCTTTCCCGAGCGCCCGGCCGGGGCATATCGCAACGGTCACTAACTCGCTAACCGCGGTTCCAGGCTATATCGAAAAGTCGAACGCCCCGCTCAATACCTGCTCAAGCGTTTCACGGATCTCGCCTTCGTTGCTCGTCCTGACGACTTTGGCGGGTACGCCGGCTACGGTGGCATTGGCCGGCACCGGACGAAGCACGACCGAACCGGCGGCAATGCGCGAATTGGCACCGACTTCGATATTGCCGAGCACCTTGGCGCCCGCGCCGATCATGGCACCTTTGCGCACTTTCGGGTGACGGTCGCCTGCTTCCTTGCCTGTTCCGCCGAGCGTAACGCCCTGCAGCATCGAAACGTCATCCTCGATGACGCTGGTTTCGCCAACGACCAAGCCGGTGGCGTGGTCCAGAAAAACACCTCGGCCGATGCTGACCGCCGGATGAATGTCGGTCTGAAAAACATCGGAAGAGCGGCTCTGCAGATAGAGCGCGAAATCGCGTTCGCCGGCCTTCCACAGCCAGTTCGCCAGACGATGTGTCTGGATGGCATGGAAGCCTTTGAAGTAGAGGAAGGGTTCGATAAAGCGTTCGCAAGCCGGATCGCGATCGACCACGGCGGCGATGTCGGCGCGCAACGCGTCGGCGATGTCGGGTACATCCTCGACGGCGCGATTGAAGGCATCCACCGTGACACCCAGGCCAACGACGTTGTTGCTCAGGCGAGCCGCGATGCGGTGAAAGATGGCCGCTTCAAAGGACGGTTGATTGAGAATCGAGTCGACGAATAGCGGCGCCAGCATGGGCGCCTTGCGGTAAGCCTCTTTCGCTTCAAGACGAAGCCTGGTCCACAGTGCGTCTGCAAGTTGCTGTTGCGCAACAGGCGTACGCGGGGCATTGCCAACAATCAAGGATAACCGATTGGATGATGCAGCGAGCATGTTGCCTCCAGGATAGGCGCATTCGATAAGACGCATTTGCAGATGCCACGGCATCGCGCGCATCGCAATAGGCGAGAGTGAATTCTACGCGACCGCTTCAGCACCGCACGAGCGCCGCTAATACCAAATTGGCATTAGCTTATTAACTTCCGAGGTTTTGCAGCGTCATTTGAAGTTCATATTGTCATAGCAGTTATCCACAGAAATTGTGGGTAACTTGCCCTCCGTTTTTTGACCATCCTCAATTGGCGGTGCTTTCGCGCAGTGATTAGTTTTTGTGCAACACCAGGATTTCCAGGAAGACAAAAATTCGGCATGTGCCGCTCGCTACGGGATATGTCAGGGCGACTCGGCGCGAGTAGCCTTTAGACCACCGAATTTGAATATCCAAAGAAGAAATTCTTGGTTTCACTCAGGCGATCATCTCCCTAGAATCGGTTTCAGGTCGCAATGAATTCGCCGGAAGACGCCGGCCCGGGAGCAGCATTTTTCCGCTAGCGCAGTCCATTCGACATGTTAAGTGCGTAGCCAGCTAATGCTGATCCCGCTTTCAGCGGTCCACCCGTTAACGCCAGCCAAAGGAGTGTCCCATGAGTAAGCCGAATTACCGTTATGAAACGCTGCAAGTCCATGCCGGCCAGTCGCCGGCGCCCGGCACCAATGCGCGGGCAGTGCCGATCTACCAGACCACTTCATACACCTTCAATGACGCCGACCACGGCGCCCGCTTGTTCGCCCTGAAGGAATTCGGCAACATCTACACCCGCATCATGAATCCCACCACCGACGTCTTCGAGCAGCGCGTTGCCGCGCTCGAAGGCGGCGTCGCCGGGTTGGCTACCAGTTCCGGGCAGGCGGCGCAGTTTCTTGCCATCACCAACCTGGCGCAGGCCGGTGACAATATTGTCTCGACCAGCTACATCTATGGCGGTACCCACAATCAGTTCAAGGTGACCCTGCCGCGCCTCGGCATCAAAGTCAAATTCATCGACGGCGACGATCCCGAGGATTTCCGCAAGGCCATCGACGAAAACACCAAGGCCCTCTACGTCGAAACCATCGGCAACCCGCGTTTCAACGTTCCGGACTTCGAAGCACTGGCCAAGGTGGCCCACGACAATGGCATTCCGTTGATCGTCGATAACACTTTTGGCGCAGCAGGCTTCCTGGCCCGGCCGATCGATCTTGGCGCCGACGTGGTGGTGGCTTCCGCGACCAAGTGGATCGGCGGCCACGGCACCTCGATCGGTGGCATCATCGTCGACTCCGGAAAATTCAACTGGGGCAACGGCAAGTTCCCGTTATTCACCGATCCATCGCCCAGCTATCACGGCCTTAACTTCTGGGAAGTGTTCGGCTCGGGCGGCCCGTTCGGCAACATCGCTTTCGCCATTCGCGCCCGCGTCGAAGGGCTGCGCGATGTCGGCGCGGCGCTGTCGCCCTTCAATTCCTTCCTGTTGCTGCAAGGGCTGGAGACGCTGTCGCTGCGCCTCCAGCGCCACGTAGACAACGCCTTGGAACTGGCCCATTGGCTGAAGCAGCATCCGCAGGTCGCCTGGGTCGAGTATCCCGGTCTCGAAGATCATCCCTACCATGCCAACGCCAAGAAGTACCTGAAGAACGGCTTCGGCGCCGTGCTCAATTTCGGCCTCAAGGGCGGCTCGAACGCAGCGCAGAAATTCATCGACAACGTTACCTTGGCCAGCCATCTGGCCAACGTCGGCGACGCCAAGACCCTGGTGATCCATTCGGCCTCGACCACCCATCAGCAACTGTCCGAGGCCGAACAACTCTCGGCAGGCGTCAAGCCTGATCTGGTGCGCGTTTCGGTCGGTATCGAGCACATCGAGGACATCAAGGAAGACTTTGACCACGCCCTGAAACGCGCTGGACTCGAAGTTGCGGCGTGACCGTTTTCCGAATTTCGGCGCAAACAGAATGGCTGGCCTTGCGCCAGCCTTTTGTTCTGGAGTCGGGGAGCGTTCTTCCTGCTGTCGATATTGCCTACCGCAGGTGGGGCAAGCTCTCGCCGGCCGGAGACAATGCCGTCATTGTCTGCCACGCGCTGACCGGATCGGCCGACGCCGACGAGTGGTGGAATCCGCTGTTCGGCCCCGGCCGCGCCCTCGACCCGGAGAAGGATTTCATCGTCTGCAGCAATGTGCTGGGGAGCTGTTACGGCAGCACCGGGCCGACCACCCCGTGTTCCGAGGGGAGGCCGTGGGGCGGACGCTTCCCCGCAGTGACCTTGCGCGACCAGGTCCGCGCCCAGATTCTTCTGGCTGATGCGCTGGGCATTCGCCGGATTCGCTTGGTCGTTGGCGGTTCGATGGGCGGCATGCAGGCCCTCGAGTGGGCCTATCTCGATCCAGCGCGTGTGCAGGCCGTCGCCACCGTCGCCGCTACGGCCCGTCAATCCGCCTGGTGTCTGGCCTGGAGTGAAGCGCAGCGGCATGCGCTGGCGGCGGACCCGAAGTATCGTGACGGACATTACGACCCGGCCGACCCGCCCCTGGCCGGTCTTGCCGCTGCTCGGGCGGTGGCCATGATCAGCTATCGCAGCCCGGTCTCGCTGGCCCAGCGCTTCGATCGCTACTCCGGCGAAGCAGTGTATGGCGAGCGTTCCCGAGCCCCGGAAGATTTTGCGGTCAAAGGCTGGCTGCGTCATCACGGCCAATCCCTGGTCGAGCGCTTCGACGCCAACAGCTATCGCGTCCTGGTCAACTCCCTCGACAGCCATGATCTGGCGCGCGATCGCGACAGCCTCGACAAGGTTCTCGGCGCCATCCATCAGCCGACGCTGGTCGTATCGATTAGCAGCGACCTGCTCTACGTTCCTGAAGAACAACGGCAGTTGGCGCGCGGCCTGCCACGCGGGCATATGGTGGAGATCGACTCGGAACACGGGCATGACGGATTCCTCAGCGATGCCGAGATGATCGAACCAATTCTGCGCCGCTTCCTGAAGGCGCTGCCAGACCCGAATGCCGAACCGGCTGAGCCGGTGCGGCGGGCAATGCAGCTCCAATACACGTGGTGAACGCTTGATTCACTTTCCATTGCAAACCTTCTCTTGACGTCTTCGGTGCAAACATGATCCCGCTTGCGCGCCCTGCTGTACTCGGACTCATCGGTAATACCCCGCTGATCGAGGTCACCCGCCTCGATACCGGCCCCTGCCAGCTTTTCCTGAAACTGGAATCGCAAAACCCCGCCGGTTCCATCAAGGATCGCGTCGGGCTGTCGATGATCGAGGTGGCGGAGCGCGACGGCCGTCTCAAGCCCGGCGGGACCATCGTCGAGGCTACCGCCGGCAATACTGGTCTTGGCCTGGCCCTGGTGGCACAGACCAAGGGCTATCGCCTCATCCTGGTCGTCCCGGACAAGATGTCCACAGAGAAGATCCTGCACCTCAAAGCGCTCGGCGCCGACGTGCATATCACGCGCTCCGATGTCGGCAAGGGGCACCCCGACTACTATCAGGATTATGCGGCGCGCCTGACAGCGGAAATTCCCGGGTCATTCTTCGCCGACCAGTTCAACAATCCCGCCAACCCGGCTGCCCATGAGCAATCCACCGGCCCGGAAATATGGGCCCAGACAAACCACGCGGTCGACGCCATCGTCGTGGGTGTCGGTTCCGGAGGAACCATTGCCGGCCTCACTCGCTTCTTCCGCAGGGCGAGTCCGGCGACCGAATTCGTGCTGGCCGATCCGGCTGGCTCCATCCTTGCCGATTACGTGACCAAGGGCACCTTTGGCGAGGCCGGTTCCTGGGCGGTGGAAGGCATTGGCGAGGATTTCGTGCCCGCGATCGCCGACCTGTCAGCCGTGAAACGCGCCTACTCGATCCCCGACCGGGAAAGCTTTGCCACGGCCCGCGACTTGCTCAAGGCCGAAGGTGTGCTGGGCGGCTCATCGACCGGCACTCTGGTAGCGGCGGCCCTGCGTTATTGCCGCGAGCAGACGACAGCCAAGCGCGTTGTATCCTTCGTCTGCGATACCGGCACCCGCTACCTGTCCAAGGTCTACAATGACAACTGGCTGATCGACCAGGGACTGATCGGTCGGCAGGTCTATGGCGATCTGCGCGACATCATCGCGCGGCGCTTCGAGGAAGGTTCGGTAATCAGCGTGACTCCCGGCGATAACCTGCAGACGGCGCTTCCAGCGCATGCGCTATGCGGATATATCGCAATTGCCGGTGGTCGAGTCCGGCAGCATCGTCGGTCTGGTCGACGAGTCCGATATTCTGCTCCGGGTGCAAGCCGATCCTGCCAGCTTCAAGCTGAATGTCGCCGCGGTAATGACCCGCAGCCTGGAAACCTTGCCGCCCGAAGCGAGCCTGCAGGCCCTGCAGCGGGTTCTCGAAAGAGGGCTGGTGGCGATCATCGCCGATGCCAATCATTTCCACGGCCTGATCACACGACTCGACCTGATCAACCATCTCCGAAAGAAACTCGCATGAGCAATAACCAGAAGCCTCCCCGGCATGCCTTCGGTACCCGCGTCATCCACGCCGGCCAGCATCCGGATCCCTCCACCGGCGCCATCATGCCGCCGATTTATGCCAACTCGACGTATATTCAGGAGAGCCCCGGCGTGCATAAGGGTCTCGACTACGGGCGCTCGCACAACCCCACCCGGTGGGCATTCGAGCGCTGCCTTGCCGACCTCGAAAATGGCGCCGCCGCTTTCGCCTTCGCCTCCGGTCTCGCCGCCATCGCCACCGTTCTTGAGCTACTGGATTCCGGTGCCCACATCATCGCGGGCGATGATCTCTACGGCGGCACCTACCGCCTGCTGGAAAGGGTAAGGAAGCGCAGTGCAGGGCTATCCTTCAGCTTCGTCGACCTTTCCGATCCGGCCGCGCTGAGCGCTGCCATCCGCCCGGAAACCCGCATGGTGCTGTTGGAGACGCCGACCAACCCGCTGTTGCGGCTGGTCGATCTGCAAGCACTGGCTGAGGTGGCCCACAGGCACGGACTTATTGCCGTGGCCGACAACACTTTCGCCAGTCCGTGGATCCAGCGGCCGCTCGATCTGGGTTTCGATATCGTGGTTCATTCGACGACCAAATACCTCAACGGGCATTCGGATGTCATCGGTGGGATCGCTATCGTCAGCGGCGACGAGCGCAATGCGGAGAACCGCGAACGCCTGAAGTTTCTGCAAAATGCGGTTGGCGCCATCGCCGGACCCTTCGACAGCTTTCTGGCGCTGCGCGGCGTCAAGACGCTTAACGTGCGCATGCAGCGCCATTGCGAAAACGCCGCAGAGTTGGCGGGTTGGCTGGAACAACGCCCGGAAGTGCGGAGCGTGCGCTACCCGGGTCTGCCGTCGCATCCCCAGCACGCCCTGGCGAGGCGGCAGATGCGCGGCTTCGGCGGGATGATTGCAGTGGAACTTGAGACCGACCTGGCTGGTACCCGACGCTTTCTCGAAGCCTGCCAGCTCTTCTCGCTGGCCGAGAGTCTGGGCGGCGTGGAAAGCCTGATCGAACTCCCGGCCATCATGACGCACGCCACCATTCCGGCGGAGCAGCGCCTTCGTCTGGGCATCAGCGACTCGCTGGTGCGGCTCTCGGTTGGCATCGAGGATGTGGAAGACCTGCGACGGGATTTGCTTGAAGCCTTGTCAGCCATTAACTGAGCGCCTCCGTAACGAATCCTCATCCGCTACGCTACGCGCTGCTTCTTCGTCGCGATTGCGCAACGCAGTTTCAAGATTGGGCGTGGCAGCCACCAGCGCTGCGGTGTAGGGATGCGTTGGCGAAGTCAGGACCGTTTCAGTGGCGCCCGACTCGACAATTCGTCCGTCATGCATGACGTAGATTCGGTCGGTGATGGCGCGCACGACATCAAGGTCGTGCGATATGAACAGGCAGGATAGGCGCTGCGACAGATCAGCCAGCAGATCGAGGATCTGTGCCCGAATCGATGCATCGAGCGCAGAGACGGCCTCGTCGAGCACGATGATCGAAGGTTCGGTGATCAGCGCGCGGGCAATGGCGATGCGTTGGCGTTGACCACCGGAAAACTCATGTGGATGTCGATCGCCATCAGCCGCGCGCAGGCCCACGCGTTCCAGCACTTCGTCGACCTTGCGGCGATGCTCCTGTGGCACGGGCGGGGCATCGAGCAAATGGAACGATTCCCCGATCAGCCGTTCGACCCGCCAGCGCGGATCAAAGCTGCTCCATGGGTCCTGGAATACCACCTGAATCTGCCGACGCAAGCGGCGAAGTTGCGAGCCGCGCGCGCGGGTCAGCGACTCACCGTGTACCCGAATCTCTCCACCCTGTATTGCTTCAAGGCCAAGTATTGCTCGCAGCAACGTGGATTTCCCGCACCCGGATTCCCCGACCAGTCCAACGTTTTCGCCGGGCTGAATGGAAATTGAGACATCATCGACGGCACGAATGACGCCGCTTCCAACCAGCTTCGTTGTCGAGGTTCGCGGATATTCGCGGACGACGCACTGAACCTCCAGGACCGGCCTGGTTTTAGCAACGTTATGCCGGCGGGCGCGCACTGGACGATGGCTGGCGGTTTCCAGCAGGCTGCGCAAGAATGGATGGTCGGGGCTCCGGAAAAGCCGCTCAGTCCGGCCATGTTCAATGATCATGCCATCGTTGAGGACTGACACCAGATCTGCCACCTGCGCGACCACTGCAAGATCGTGCGTCACCAGAATGAGGCCGATACCATCCTCGCGCACCAAGCGCTGCAGCAACCGCAGTATCTGCGCCTGGGTCGTGACGTCCAGCGCGGTCGTCGGTTCGTCGGCGATGACGAGCTTCGGCTTCAGCGCAATCGCGATGGCTATGACCACCCGCTGGCGCTGCCCGCCGGAGAGTTGATGCGGATACAGATCCAGCGAAAACCGATCGGCCGGCAGGCCTACCCGATCGAGCGTATTTCTGGCAATGCCCAGCGCATCTAGCCGCGACAATCGGCGATGAATCCGCGCCGTTTCGGCAACCTGCTCGCCGATTGTAATGAGTGGATTCAGGGCGCTCATCGGCTCCTGGAAAATCATGCCCATGTCGCGCCCGCGCACCGAACACAGCTCAGCCTCGCGCATTGCCGTCAATTCGATTCCGGCGAGGCGAATACTGCCGGATACGCTGGCACGCTGCGGCAGCAGCCCCATGATCGCCAGCGCCGTCATGGACTTGCCCGAGCCCGATTCCCCGACGAGGCCAAGGATCTCGCCCGCTTCCACATCCAGTGACAAGGACTTGAGGACGGGTCTGCCGCCGACACCCACGCAGAGGTCGCGAATTTGCAGAAGGCTCATGAGCGACGCGTCTCCCGCAAACGCGGATCCAGCCAATCCCTCACGCCATCACCGAGCAGGTTGAGCCCCAGCACCGTCATCGTCAGGGCCAGACCCGGGAAGAGCGCCAGGTTGGGCGCAAGAACCGTCAGTGTCTGGGCTTCGGAGAGCATGCGACCCCAACTCGGCGTTGGCGGCTGCGCGCCCAGGCCGACATAGGAAAGCCCGGCCTCGGCAAGAATGCCCAGAGAAAACTGAATGGTGGCCTGGACGATCAACGTACCCAGCAGATTCGGCAGCACGTGTTCCACAGAAATGCGCACATCGCCTTTGGCCGCCACTCTGGCCGCCAGAATGAAATCCCGCTGCCATAGGGCCAGGGCGGCGGCGCGTGTGACCCGGGCGAAAACCGGGATATTGAAAATGCCAATGGCGGTAACGGCATTCATCGCTCCCGGCCCGAGGGCGGCAGTGATGAGAATGGCCAGCAACAGTGCCGGAAAGGCGAAAATCAGATCGTTGGTGCGCATGACGATTTCGTCTACCCAACCGTGTCTGGCTGCTGCCCAAAGTCCAAGCGGCACACCGCCAAGCAACCCCACGCTGACCGCGACCAAGGCAACGCCGAGAGACGTTTGCGCCCCTGCCATGATCGATGAGAGGACGTCCCGGCCAAGGTGATCGGTGCCAAGCCAGTGACGCAACGACGGTGTTTGCAACTTGTCCGCAATTGCCATGGCCGCAGGGTCGAACGGCGTCCAGAACAAGGACAGGAACGCGGTGAATATGAAAAGCAGCGTTAGCCCCGCACCGAGGCGAAAGGTAAGTGATCTTCCCACTTCAGGCGCGCCGGAAGATTCGCGACTCATCGCGCCCGCCCGCCATGTCTTAGACGTGGATCCACCAGGCCATAGGTGAGATCCACCAGGAAGCTCACGCTCACTACGGCGAAGACCATGAGCAGCACGACACTCTGGACGACGATCAGGTCACGCTGGCTGATTGCCTGAAAGACCAGGCGACCCAGGCCCGGCAAATAGAAGACGTTTTCGATAATCACCGCCCCGGCCAGCAGAAACGAGAACTGCATGCCGAGAATGGTAAGAACCGGGATGAGCGCATTGGGGAACGCGTGGCGCAGGATTGCCCGCCCGTGACTCAATCCCTTGGCCCGGGCGGTACGCATGTATTCCTCTGGCAAGGCTTCGACAATGGATGAGCGCAATACCCTGGCCAGGATGGCCGCCTGCGGAACCGCCAGCGCAATTGCCGGCAAGGTCAACGCTTTGATCGCCAGCCAGAATCCGCCGTCCCAGCCGGGAAAGCCGCCTGCCGATGTCCAGCGCAGCGCGATGGCAAAAATCATCACCAACAATATCCCAAGCCAGAAATTTGGCAGGGCAATGCCGATCTGGTTCAGGCTTGATAGGATCGTGTCGGCCGGCCGGTTGTAACGGGTCGCCGCAATCAATCCCAGCGGCAGCGCAATGATCACAGCGAGGAAGAGTGCGTACACGGCCAGCGGCAGAGACACCTGCAAACGCTCGGCAATCAGGGTTCCTACAGGAACACGGTACGTATAACTGGTACCGAAATCGCCTTGCGCCAGATCCGCAATCCAGCGAGCGTAGCGCTGCCCCGGCGAAGAATCCAAACCCAGTTGGTGGCGCAACGCTTCGACTGCCTCCGGCGGTGCATTGAGTCCCAGCATGTATCTCGCCGGATCGCCCGGTGCGATCTGGAGTGCGATGAAAACCACTGCGCTCGCCAACACCAGGGTGACAGCCAATATGGCGACCCGGCGCAGCACCATTGCCGTTCCCAGATACCGCCAGGCCAAGCCGATAACCAGAATGAGGCTACTCCAGGCGACCATCGCACCGCTGAGCGAACTCTTCCACGGAGGGGCTGACTTCTGCCGCGCGGCCCCGACTGGATCCGCTTCATCGAACCAGGCATCGGCGACAAAATTGTTGTCGACAACGCCGCCGACATGCATACCTTTCAGGCGCATATCCCAGACACCGAGTTTTGGATATTGAAAGAGGAAACCATTGACTGCATCCTCGGCAATCCTCTGCTGGATTTGTTGCAGCACAGCTGTTCGCTCCAGCACGCTGTTGGCATCTTCCAGATTCGCCAGCAATTGCTTGAACAGGGGATTGGAATAGCCGAAATAATAATCGTCCCTGCCGTAGATGACGTAATCGAATGGCTCGGCATGGTTGACGATACTCAGGTCGAAATCATGGCGCGTAAATACTTGCTCCATCCATTGCGCCCACTCGACATTCTCGATGCTGACGCGAATACCGACGCGGCCCAGTTGCGCTGCCACGATTTCACCGCTGCGCCGCGCATAGGGTGGTGGCGGCAGTTTGAGCGTCAGCGCGAAGCCATCGGCGTAGCCAGCTTCTGCGAGAAGCTGGCGCGCCTTGGCTTCATCGTGGGGATATAGGCCACTCATATCGACATAGCCGGGGCGGCCAGGCGGAAAGTGGCTACCGATGGGCTCGCCGTAACCGTACATGGCGCCATCGACGATGGCTTGCCGATCCAGCGCATGGGCGATGGCGCGACGCACAAGGACATTTGCCAGCGGCCCCTTGCGGTTGTTGATGGAAAGAATCGTTTCTCCCTCGGTAGTCCCGACGAAGACACTGAAGCGCGGATCTGCTTTGAACTGGGCGAGGTTTTCGGGCGCCGGGTAGTTGGGAAAGGCGTCGATGTCGCCCGCCATCAGGGCGGCATAGGCCGCAGCGGCTTCGCCGATGAACTTGAAAACGACACGGGGAACCCGTGCCGGCGAACCCCAGTAGTCGCGATTACGCTCCAGTTCGACGGCGTCGCCGCGCCGCCAGCCGGAATAGCGATAAGGGCCGGTGCCGACCGGATGCAGGGCATTTCCCGCCGCCGAAGCCGGTGCCACCATCACCAGTGCGCCACCTCCCAGTGTCTGCAACAGGCTGCTGGATCGGCGTTGCAGGCGCAGGCGCAATGTCAGTTCATCGACTGCGTCAATGGCTTGAATGGCCGCCAGTTCTACTTTCTGCGGGTTGGTGGAACCAGTAGCGCTGACCCGCTGAAGCGCGAAGCGCGCTGTCTCGGCATCGAAGCGAGACCCGTCATGAAAACGGACGCCCTCGCGCAGATGGAACAGGTAAGTCAGTCCATCCGGCGAAATTTCCCAGGATTCCGCCAATGCGGGTTCCGGGGAACCGTCCCGCCCGAAACGAACCAGGCCTTCGAATACGTTGCCATAGACGACTTCATTGATGGGTGCCGCCGCTGCCGCCGTGGGATCGAGAATTGGCGGCTCCATTTGCAGGCCGAGTACGAGCCGCTCTCGTGCCAGAGCACTGCTTGCGGAAACAGCCGCGAAAAGGAGGATGAGCAGAAACGAACGCAGGAATTCTTGCGACTTCCTGCGTTCGGATTTCAACGCAATTGCTGCCTTCAACAATGGTTCATCCGAGCCACTTTGACGATAAATCAGAACGCGTAACTGAGTTGAACACCAACTGTTCGCGGCTGGCCGGCTGCGGCCACGTTCAAATCATCCGCGGTACCCCCGGGACGATTACCGAAGAAGTTGCGCGTCAGATCATATTTCTTGTCGAAAAGGTTATGAACCCAGAGGTTGACATGCCACGGCGCACTGGTTGGGCCTACTTCCAGACGGGCGTTGGCCAGCCAGTACGAGGGAATGTCGTAGACTGTTCCGCCATCCGGGTTGAGCAGGTTGAGCCAGGAGTGGTAGGTGTCCCGATAGCTGTAGTCGCCTTCCAGCTTGTATCCGTAGCCACCGCTATTCCATGCGTAGGTAGCGCTGCCGCCATAGCTGACCTTGGGAATGAACTCGTCATGTCCCGAGAGATTTCCCAACAATGGGGAGTTGAAATCCTTGAATACCGCATGCTTGTAACCGAGCGATTGCCCGATGGTCAATCCAGCCACGGGTTTCCACAACAGTTCGAGTTCGCCGCCATCCACTTTCGACTTGGCGATATTGATGATCTTGCCGATCAGGGCCCCGCTAGGCCCAGTGGTCACGTCCTGGAACTGCTGGTCTCTGTAATCGTAATGGAACACGGCGCCGTTAAGACGTAGTGACGAGGTCAGATCGGCCTTGAAACCAACCTCAAAATTCGTCAGCTTTTCCGGTTGAAATGGCGTCAACGCGAAAGCGTTGAAGGTGTTGTGAGCCGTAATGCCGCCAGACTTGGTGCCGCGACTGATCGTGCCGTATACCAAAGCGTTCTTGCTGGCCTGGTATTCCAGGCTTATCTTGCCCGACGTATTCGATGTGCTCAGCGAAGAACTCTGGCCAGCGACGGTGGGCGACCCGGCAAAGAAGGTAGTGAAGTTTGTAACGGATCGGTTCTCATGCTCCTGGCGCAGGCCTGCAATCAGTTTCCAGTCCTGGCTAAAGTTGTAGTCACCCTGTCCGAAGATGGCTGTTGTCTTGGATTCCTGATCGTACTTGGTGCGAGTGATTCCGCCGTAATCACGGGTGAAATCCGTATACCAATCTTCCTTAAGTTTCTCTTTGCCGTAATAAATACCCGCAACCCAATTGAATGCCGAAAACTTGTTGGAGCCAATGCGGAGTTCCTGGGTAAATATATCCGCATCGTCCTTCCAATACGGATCAGCGTTGTTCACGCTGGTTCCATCCCAGTCGCCCAGTTCCTTGCGCGAAAAGTGCTGTCCGCTAGTGATGCTGGTCAGCTTGACGGCATCCAGGTTCCAGTTAGCCGTCAAACTGACGTCGCTCGTGTTGTTGTCCTTGTGCGGCTTGCTGCTGGCGGGAACACCGATCAGGCTGGCAAAAGCCGGGCTCAGGCCCCAGCCAGTTGCCGTGTTGTCACCGTCCGCCGAATAGCCATAGTGCGGCCGCGCGGAAAACAGGTACAGGCCTTGCACATCGGACTTGTCCTGTCCGTAATTGGCAGTGAGATTGAGCTTGAATGTTGGCGTCGCATCGAGTTCCAATTGCCCGCGCACGGCAACAATGTCCTTGTCGCCCAGTTTCTCTCCGGTTACTCGATTGTGCTGCCAGGCGCCACCCTGATCGGCGGCGAATGAAATGCGGCCGCGCAGTTTATCGTTGAAAGATCCGGAGACGAATCCCTCCAAGGTCTTCTCGTCGTGAGAGGCATAACCGACGCTGATGTTCGCATCGAATTGCTTGGTCGGCTTGCGAGTCAGGAAATTGATCGCACCGCCAGTGGTGTTCTTGCCATAAAGCGTACCTTGCGGTCCGCGCAATACTTCGACGCGGTCGAGATCGAACAGGAATGCCTGCGTCTGAATCGGAAAGGCGTAGGACACTTCATCGACGTAGACGCCAACCGTCGAGGAATTGTTGGCGCCATAGTCCTGGAAGCCGATGCCACGAATGCGGAACTGCGGCTGGCCGCTGCCAAAGGCTGATTCCACTTCCAGGCTGGGAACTTCGTTCTGCAGCTTATTGACATTGTCAATTCCACGCGCAGACAGTTCGCTACCGGAAATGACTGAAATTGCGATACCGACGTTCTGTGCTGACTCTTCACGGCGTTGCGCCGTAACCAACACCGGATCAAGTACCGCGGTTTGAGTGTCGGCAGCCAGGGCTTGGGGAAGGTCCGCGATACCAATCATGCTGATGGACAGGGCAATAGTCAGGCGTTTCATGAAAGTTCCTATTGAATTGAAGGGCGAGACGATTTTAGGTGAGCGTAATCGTGGCCCGAACTAAGATTTACTGCTTAGCTTAGATAAATTTTCTGATTTTTCTATTATTCGATAATTAAGATGCTTATTGCATATTGGTATCTCGACAATAATGAATATGGATTCTCAGAATTAGTCTTTAGCGCAAGGCGAAGCTCGGGTACGCTGCGCATCCCATGACGCCGTTGGATGAACTTTCCTTGCATCTTTCTCATTTGCCACTGAGCATCGACTGCTGTCGATGGATTCGTTCCTGATATGCCGGACTCTTTACTAATGCGAGATGAACTGTCTCGATCATCGCTACCAATGATCGACTTGAGGAAGTTCACTGCCGATCCGGCTTCGCGATCGACTTTCCTTGAGGATCTGCGTCGCGCGGCGCGAAACGAAGGATTTTTTTATCTTGTCGGCCACGGTATTCCTGAGGAATTGACGCAGCGCGTCCTGCATCTTGCGCGACGTTTTTTCGACTTGCCGGAAACAGAGAAACTGGCCATCGAGAACGTCCACTCCCCGCAATTCCGCGGCTACACGCGTATCGGTACCGAGCAGACGCGGACCCTCGTCGATTGGCGCGAGCAATTGGATATTGGCGCCGAGCGCAGCAGCCCTGAATTGCCGCCAGATGCCGCTCTTTGGTTGCGGCTCGATGGTCCCAACTTGTGGCCGGCTTCGCTACCGGATTTGAAGCCTGCGGTATTGGATCTTCAAGCCCGTTTGACTGCGTTGGCAATACACCTGCTCGGGATTTTCGCAACCGCCCTGGATCAGTCCGACGATGTCTTTGATGATGTACTTGCCAATGCGCCAACAACCCTCGTCAAGGTTATTCGCTATCCTGGACGCGATGCGGCTGGAAGCGGCCAGGGTGTCGGGCCACACAAGGACACCGGCTTTCTAACCTTCGTCCTCCAGGACGTTCAAAGCGGACTGGAAGTAGGCGGCGATGATGGCTGGATAGCGGCGCCACCGCTGCCGGGAAGCTTCGTCGTCAACATCGGCGAGATGCTGGAGTTGGCGACCGATGGTTATCTGCGCGCCAACATCCATCGCGTCGTGACACCGCCGGCCGGGACCGACCGACTCTCGGTCGCCTACTTCCTGAACCCGCGCCTTGATGCCACCGTACCTTCGCTTACTTTGCCGGCCGCGCTGGCCGCAGAAGCTCGTGGGCCTGCCAGAGATCCAGACAATCCTCTCTTCCAGCGCGTGGGAGAGAACATCCTGAAGAGCCAGCTTCGCTCCCATCCGGAGGTGGCGCGGCGCCACTATCCGGAGGCCGCGCAAGCAATTGCGCTTGCGAAATCCTCGTATTGAAAGCATTCATGACCGAAGCAAAACACCATTACCGTTTCGAGACACTCCAGGTTCATGCCGGCCAGACACCCGCGCCCGGTACCAACGCTCGCGCTGTGCCCATCTATCAAACGTCATCCTTCACTTTCAACAACTCCGCTCATGCGGCGAGGTTGTTTGCGCTGGAAGAATTCGGGAACGTCTACACCCGCATCTTCAATCCGACATCGGACGTCCTGGAGCAGCGCATCGCCGCACTGGAAGGCGGAATCGCAGCCGTTTCGGTAAGCACGGGCCAGTCGGCATTGTTGATTGCATTGACGACGCTGGTCGAGGCTGGTGACGACATCGTCTCTGTCAGCCCAGTGGATGAGCACACCCATGACATTTTCGCAGTGGCATTGGCACGGTTCGGCATCGTCGTGAAGTTTGTCGAGGGCGACGACCCGGAGGCTTTCCGCCGTGCTATCGGCCCGCGCACCAAAGCCATATATGCGGAATCCATTAGCAGTACGACCCTTCATGTTCCGGATCTTGTGGCCTTTGCGAACGTCGCCCACGACGACGGCATTCCCTTGATCGTAGACAACACACACGGCGCGGCCGGCTATCTTGTCCGTCCCATCGATCATGGCGCTGACATTGTCGTGGCTTCTGCTGCGGAATGGATCGGCGGACACGGGACCTCATTCGGCGGCATTGTCGTGGACTCGGGGCGCTTCAATTGGGGCAACGGAAACTTTCCTGCCTTCACCGAACCGTCCCCCGGCTACCATGGACTCAAGTTCTGGGAAGCTTTCGGGCCCGACAGCGAAACAGGCAATATTGCCTTTGCCATTCGTAGCCGGGTTGAGGGCGCTCGAGACATCGGGCCGAGCGCGTCTCCTTTCAATTCATTTCTTATTCTACAGGGCCTGGAAACCCTGTCCTTGCGCGTACAGCGGCATGCCGACAACGCTTTCGCTCTGGCCTGTTGGTTGAGTGCGCACAGACAGGTGGACTCGGTTGACTATCCCGGGCTTGAAGACCATCCCAGTCATGCCGCAGCGAAGAAATATCTGTGCCATGGCTTTGGTGCGCTGCTCGACTTCACCGTCAAGGGCGGCGCCGATGCAACAAGCCGATTCATTGGACGACTCAACCTGATTGCTTGCTCGGATCGTGTGGGCGGTGTCGCTACCCATATTGTCGGGCCGCATCGAAATGCGAGTAGTGAGCGGCAAGGAGACTTTGCCGCTCGACCGGTGCGTATCCGACTTGCTGCGGGAATAGAGCATATCGACGACATCCTGGAAGATCTGGACCAGGCACTGGGCTAACCGATGACGAGAACTACTGAAAGTTGTTC
>CAISUK010000725.1 GCA_903888645.1 uncultured Pseudomonadota bacterium
CTGCGGCAGGCTGCTGTGCGGCAGCTTCAGGGCGACCTGGCGCTTGAGCGTGCCGTCAGTGCGTTCGGCCAGCCAGACTGAGCCCATGCCGCCGCGACCGAGTTCGCAAATCAGCCGGTAGGGGCCGACGATGCTTTCGGCTCTGAGGCCGGTGGTGTCGTCGGGCGCGATAGCATCGAGTTCGGCCTCGCGATATTCGGGGAGCGGCGGCAGGTCGAGGCTGGTTTCATCCTGTCCGGCTTCACTGAGCATCTCGCGCAATGTCGGCAGCAGGTGCGCCTGTTCGTCAGGCAATCGCTCCAGCCAGGCGTCCCGCGCGTCCGCCGGCAAATCGAGCGCTTCGTCGAGCAGCCGCGACAGCGCCGGCAAATCGGTATTGGCGATCTTCAATATGGGTACGTCGGATGCATCGGAAAAGGCGCTACTTCAGCGCGGCACGGAGGAGGAGTCGCGCCTTCTCCCAATCGCGACGCACGGTGCGATCAGTGACGCCGAGGGCAGTAGCGACTTCCTGCTCGTTCAGCCCGGCAAAGTAGCGCAGCTCAACCACGCGCACCATGCGCTCGTCGACCTTGGCCAGTTCATCGAGGGCGTCGTTGAGTTGAATCAGGTCGTCTTCGGAAGCGGCCACCGAGTGGGCGATTTCGGTATTGAGCGTCAGATGAATTTCATTGCCGCCGTGCCGCTCGGCCTGCTTCATGCGCGCAAAGTCGATGATCACGGAACGCATCACGCGACCGGCATAACCAAAGAAATGGGCGCGATCGGAGATGTCGACATCGCCAGCCTTGACCAGGCGCATGTAGGATTCATGCACCAGCGACGTGGTGTCGAGCATGGTGCCGCGCTGATGCGGCCGCAAGCGCGCGCGCGCCAGCTGCCGCAGATCCTGATAGAGGATCCCGCAGAGCGCGTCGACCGCGCCATCTTCGCCGCGGCGAACCGCGCCCAGCAGTTGTGTTACCTCACTCAAGATTGGCCAACTTCAGTTCTCCCAGCCCGGTTCTCGATCCCAGCACCGGCACCAGGCCGGCTTCAGGACAAGGTTGCAACTGCGGGTGGCGCAGTCCATGACAAAGACAAGACGATTGAACAGGAAATCCGGACGCTCCCCCACGCACGAAATCTACATTTCAGACTATCTGGCTGTCAAGCTGCGCTGCACGCCCGCATGGATATTGGGTACTGGATTCCGTTCTTCAACGGAATGACGAGAAAAAGGCGTCGCGCTCCTCATTTCGTCGTCCCGGCGCAGGCCGGGATTTAGCTTTGGTCGTCGTCCCGGCGCAGGCCGGGATCCAGAAACAGCGGTTCAGAAACTGGATCCCGGCCTACGCCGGGACGACGCTACCACTATCGGGCTGAAGTTGTTCGCTGAACACGAAGTCACGTGCGCATTCGTGGCCGGTTTTTCCCAGGGGCTGCGCAATGAAAGATTAGCCTGGCCGAACAGTGCCGGGAATCCGCGCCGCATCTTCCCATTCACACCTTGAAGCGTTTGACCGTGGCCTGCTGTTCCTCGGCCAAACTCTCGAGGGTGCGCGCCGCGTGGGCAGTTTGACTGGCCGCGTCGCTATTCTCGTGAGCCATTGCCGCAATCCTCTCGATGCCGGCAGCCACTTCACTGCTCGCAATGCGTTGTTCGCCGGTGGCAATGGCGATATTGTCCAGGCCAGTGCCGACCACGACGACGGAATCGCTGGCTGCCGCCAGGACATTTTCGACGGTAGTCACCGATTCACGGCTGGTGGCGATATGCACCATGGCATCGGCGATCGAGCGCGTCACGCCTGCCGACTGCTGGGATAGCGTGCGGGTGATGGAATCGATTTCATTGGCCGATGCGGCTGATTTTTCAGCGAGCTTGCGCACTTCGTCGGCGACGACGGCGAAGCCGCGTCCCTGCTCGCCGGCACGGGCGGCTTCGATCGCGGCGTTGAGTGCCAGCAGGTTGGTCTGGTCGGCGATTTCCTTGACCTGCGCCGTGATATGCGTAATGGCTTCGGCGCTGGCGACGAACTCACCGACCGAATCGGCGATGCCGCGCACCGTCGATTCGACCATGCCCACGCCTTCGGTAAGCTTGGCCAAACTGGCGTTGCCTTCGCCCGAACGGCGCAGACTTTCCTGCGATTGCTCGCGCACTTTCTCGGCGCTTTGCGCCACCGTGGCGATGCTCGCCGACATTTGCTCGACGGCGCTGGCGGCGGCTTCCGACGTATCGTTCTGGCTGCGCGAGGAATCGGCCACGTTATCCGCACTCGCCACCAGTTCCCTCGACGCCGTCGATACCTTCACGGCGAGCCCGCCAATCTGTCGGACCAGTTCGGAGAACTTGACCATCATCTCGTTGAATACCGAAGCCGCCTGGCCGATCTCGTCGGTGCCGCGCACCTTGAGGCGTCGGGTCAGATCGCCCTCGCCGGAGGCAATCGAGCGCAGGCCGGCAACCATGTCTTCAATCGGCGTCGTCACCGCCCCGCGGATGAAGAACCAGATGAAAACCATCAACAGCAGACTCACCACCAAGGCCACCAGCAGTGCTTGCAGACGCAGGTGGGTCGCAGCACTGTCGATCTTGGCCAATGAGATCTTCATGCTGATGACGCCAAGCGTGGCATTTTCCGGGGCGTCGTGGCATTCAACGCAGTTCTTGCCCAGATAGTTCTTGACGTTCTTGGTCGGCCGGATCGTCAGCAGGTAGGGGCCCTTGGCATCTTCGCGGACTTCGACGAATTCCTGCCCGGATTTGATCACCTTGGCTTCGAGCTCGTCCGGCTTCAGGTCATTGCGACCGGTCGCGTTCTTCTTGCTTTCCACACCCTCGCGGGCGAGTTCCCCAGGCACCACACGCAAATCGCGAATGGCTTGCAGTTGGCCGATCTGATCGAGAAGCACGTGGCGCTTGCCCATGGTCTCGGTGATCATCATGGCCGTGAGCCCCGCCAGCGTCGAGTCGTACATGCTCAGCGAAAAATCCTGAGCCTGCTCGATGGCCGCATCCCGATTGGCATGACTTTCCCAAAAAATCACGCACGTCCAGGCGGCAATCAGCAATACCCAGATGGACAGCGTCAAGCGTATCCAGATCTTGATGTCGTAAAGTCGAAACATTGAGGCCCCCTTTTTCGCCAGCCGCGAAGGCAGCTAACCCTTACGTGAAAGCAACCAACTCCAACCCGTCATCTCGGCGCAGGCCGGGATCCAGCTCGTCATTCCGGCGGAGGCCGGAATCCAGAAACACCGGTTCAGAAACCGGATTCCGCCTTGCGCCGGAATGTCCACCAAAGAAAGTCCCCCTATTGAGACGGATTTTGCATTGTGCTTCGCCGCTGAACTTTGTCGCTAATCACGAACCCTTGTAATTTCCCAGCGATATTACTATTGAGTAGCGCTGTGAAATAGGGAAAATTTGCGAACTTGAAAACCTTTGTTTTCGAGAATCGTACGAAGTGGCTGGACATAGAATTCTAAATTGACAAAACTAAAATCCGTTTTTACCATTGTCAAATGTATCAGCAACGCCAACTTGCGCCCGCATTACGTCAAGCCCTTGCAGGCTTTCCTGCGATCCTGGTGACCGGCCCTCGGCAGTCCGGCAAAACGACCTTTCTCCGCCATGAGGCCGGAGCGCAGGTCGACTACATCAGTTTTGACGATCCTCTTGAACGCGACTTTGCTGCTGTTGACCCGGCAGGCTTTCTTGGTCGATTCACCGATCGTCCTGTCATTCTCGATGAGATCCAGTACGTGCCGGCGCTTCTGTCACATCTGAAAATGCGTATCGACAATGCGCCCGCTCGATGCGGCCGATGGCTGCTGACGGGATCGCAACAATTCGGACTGATGCGCGATGTCAGCGAATCACTCGCTGGCCGGGTGGCTATTCTGGAATTACCGCCATTCTCCCAGGCAGAATTCGCTCGAACTGAATTGGCCGATGTGTTGTGGAATGGCGGCTATCCGATTCCGGCGATGTATCCCGATCGGCGCGACATGTGGCTGCGCAGTTATATCTCGACGTACATCGAGCGTGACGTCCGGCAAATTCGCAATATCCCGGACCTGCGGGTCTTCAATCAGTTTCTCAACCTGGCTGCGGCTCACCACAGTCAGGAATTTCATCCTGCTGACCTGTCTCGCGAACTGGGACTCACGCAGCCAACCGTGAAATCATGGGGTGGCGTACTCGAGGCATCCTATGTGGCGCATTTCCTGCCACCGTGGTTTCGCAACTATGGCAAACGCGTGGTCAAGACGCCAAAGTTTTACTTCTACGATGCGGCAATTGTCAATCTGCTGACGCGTCAGCCGGATGCGGCCTCGGCACTTGCCGGCCCGATGGGTGGGCCACTGCTGGAAGGCTGGGTCGTCACTGAAGCCATGAAGGCCTTCATGGCGCTGGGGCGAAAACCTGACTTGTATTTCTGGCGATCCCACGACGGGCTCGAAGTGGATTTGCTCATCGTGATCGATGGCAAGTTACAAGCAGTGGAAATCAAGTTGACGGCGACTCCCGGTGCCGGGCATGTTGACCCGATCAATCGATTTCTTGCGGTTGCTGGTGAGGAGGCGGCCAGCCAGGGAATCATCGTTTGTCGAACTGAAACGGAGCGCGCCTTGCCGAACGGTCACAGGGCGATGCCATGGCAATGTTTTCCGGATTGGCTTCGGCAACGCTTAGCCAAGGCGGTTGCGTGATTCATCACGGACGAATCGATTGGTTTTCATCATGGGAATAGATTAACGACCGGTCAATTCCCATGGTGAGCAAAGAAAGGAAAGCCCGGGATGCCCTTCAACTGTCTTGAATAGCGCAAATCGCCGACCAAAATCGATGCCATCGAAGAGGCGGTTATTCCGGGCCGACAGGAAGGTCAGCTGACGAAAATTGTCACTTGCTGACGGTAGGCGCGGTGCCTTTTCGCTTGTATTGCCCGATATTTACCGAAAACCCTGCTTTTCTGAGACCTAAATCGTAGGCACGGCATTTGCGTGACAAAAGTCACGGCAGCAGCAAAACTGCCAATTTGTCGGCAAAGAAATATTCGTTTTATGTCCAACTCGAAGGAGAACAGAATGAGAAAGTTACAGCAAGGCTTTACCCTGATCGAACTGATGATCGTCGTCGCCATCATTGGCATCCTAGCCGCGATTGCGATTCCCAGCTATCAGACCTATACCAAGAAGGCGAAGTTCACGGAAGTCGTTAATGCTACAGCGCCTTATAAAACCGCAATCGAGGTTTGCTTCCAAGATAAGACGGATATGTCTAGTTGTGGAACTTTTTCGACAAATGGCATCCCTAGCGCTCCCACTGCGGCTGGTTACTTGGCGGGCATTACCCTTACCCCTGCGACCGGCGTAATTACTGCTACGGCGCAGGGCGCAGCAGGCACAGATACATTCATTCTTACTCCTACTGCGACTACAGCTGGAGGTGTTCAATGGTCAAAGAGCGCGGGAACTTGTGTTGCGTCCGGGATCTGCTGAAATTGGAATGTGGCCCTGATAAACACTCCAATCAATTCCTCGCTTCTAATAGCTAGTGGTCTTGAAAAGCCCTGCAAATTGCGGGGCTTTTTCATTTTGGGTTTTGTTACCGAGTCTCAGCTGCCAAGCGTTTGGCGATGATCTGGATGATGGTTTGCCAATCCTGATCCCAGCGACGGGGATAAAGCTGGACGGCGGGAAGCCAGGGGAGGTGATCGGTACCGAGGCTGACCCAGTTGGTCCCGTAACCCATCTCCCAG
>CAISUK010000726.1 GCA_903888645.1 uncultured Pseudomonadota bacterium
CTGCGGCAGGCTGCTGTGCGGCAGCTTCAGGGCGACCTGGCGCTTGAGCGTGCCGTCAGTGCGTTCGGCCAGCCAGACTGAGCCCATGCCGCCGCGACCGAGTTCGCAAATCAGCCGGTAGGGGCCGACGATGCTTTCGGCGCTCAGGCCCGTTTCGTCAGGTGAATTTTCTCCGGGCGCGGAAGTATCGTATTGAGGAATCCCGGGAAGGATCTGATCGGTGTTCGAATGCTGCCTGGCGAGCATTTTCCTCAGCGCAGGGACGAGATGCCGATGCGCCGCGGGAAGACTTGCCAGCCATGCCGAGTGCGTCTCGGGAGACAAATCCAGCGCCTCGTCCAGCAACTTTGAAAGCGACTGCAGGTCTTCTGCGGTGAGGGTCACGGGCGGTTTGCGTGTGCTATGGGCAAGCGCGAACTTTTACTATATGTGCTGTGAGTTGTCCAACTCGCGCAGTGACGGTCAGCCAAGGCAGTGCGTACGTCAAGGACACGAAGACGCTGACTTGCCTACCTTCAGGAAATCGGCAAATTAGCAATCCGTGATACCGCTATTCGCCGTCGCACACCTGTCCGCTGTTGACCTCGGCAGCGCCAACATTGCTCAGCTGAATTGCGTGGCCGAAACTTTCTGAGCCGGCGATTTCAACCGTGGTCGACGTCATAGGCGTAGGGTTTGGTGGCGACGCGCGCCTCGGCATTGCGTCGCTGCGTATCGAGATCCTGCGGCTTGTCCCACCAAAGGGCCCGCCCGGTTTGCTGGACCTTGAGTTCTTCCGGATGTTGCTGCAACCATTCGCGCATGAATTTGGTGTGCTCGGATTCGTAAATCGCCATTTGATTTTCCCTCATTCCTTTCGTTCATGAACCCTGCTGATTCGCTCGACCTCTGGAATGCGCCGAATGCCGCGCATGATCCTCGCAAGATGGATACGGTCGGTGACTTGCAGCGTAAAGTGTAGCGAAGTGTACAAACCGTGATCGTCGTCCATGCCGACGTCCAGAATGTTCGAGTTGCCGGCCGCGATCTCTGCGGAGACCTTGGCTAAAACCCCTGGTCGATTTCGCGCCACGATACGGATGGCAACGTCGAACATCCTGCCTTGACCAGGTTCCCAATCGACATCGACCCAATTGCCGCGCTCGCCACGCAGCTTGGCGATGCCGCTGCAATCATGGGTATGCACGACCAAGCCTTGTCCCTTGCGAATGATACCGATGATCGGGTCGCCGGGGATAGGCGAACAGCATTTCGCCAGCTGTACCGCCACGCCTTCGCTGCCGTGGATCAGAATAGGGTTTTGCGGCTTCGGCTCGACAGTTCCGGCGGCACTGTCGCCACTGCCGCTGAGACGACGCGCAACAATGGCGGGCAGCAGCTTGCCGAGGCCGATGTCGGTCAGAATCGCCTTCTTTGATTTGGCCCCGCTCCAGCGCAGGAAGCGCTCCCAGGCGAGCGCCCCGATCTCGCTGAGCTGCCCGCCGAAGCCGGGCAGGGCCTGGCCGAGCAATCGTTCGCCAAGCGCCGCAGACTCCTCGTTTTGCTGACTCTTGAGAAAATGCCGGATCTGCGCCCGCGCCTTGCTGCTGCGCACGTAAGACAGCCAGGATGGATTCGGATTGGCATGCGCCGCCGTGATGATCTCGACACGGTCGCCATTGCGCAGTTCGGTACGCAGCGGCATCAACTCCGAATTGATGCGGCAGGCAATACAGCGGTTGCCAATGTCGGTATGCACGGCGTAGGCAAAATCGACCGAAGACGATCCGCGCGGCAGTGCCAGTATCTTGCCTTTCGGCGTAAACACATAAACTTCGCCGGGGAAAAGGTCGACTTTGACGTGTTCGAGAAACTCGGCCGAATCGCCCGAAGCCGACTGCAGTTCGAGCAGCGACTGCAGCCATTTGTGGGTCTTTTTCTGCAGCTCGTCGATGGCGTGAACGTTTTTGTACAGCCAATGGGAAGCGACGCCGGACTCCGCCACATGATGCATATCGCGGGTGCGAATCTGCGCTTCGACCGGCGTTCCGTAAGGACCGATCAAGGTGGTGTGCAGGGATTGGTAGCCATTGGCCTTGGGAATGGCAATGTAATCCTTGAATTTTCCCGGAACCGGCTTGTAGAGGCTATGCAAGGCGCCGAGGGTCAGGTAGCAGGTGGCGATATCCTTGACAATAATGCGAAAACCATAGATGTCGAGCACTTGCGAGAATGACAAATGCTTTTCCCGCATCTTGCGGTAGATGCCGTAGATGTGTTTCTCCCGACCCATGACTTCGGCATCGATGGAGAACTCGGGCAGGCGCCTCTTGATTGATTCGAGGATCTTGCCGACGACTTCGCGGCGGTTGCCGCGCGCACTCTTGACGGCCTTGGACAACACCCGATAACGCATAGGCTGCATGTACTGGAAGGAGAGTTCCTGCAACTCGCGGTAAAGGCTGTTGAGGCCGAGCCGATTGGCAATCGGCGCGTAGATTTCAAGCGTCTCGCGGGCGATCCGACGACGTTTTTCCGGACGAATCGGGCCGAGCGTGCGCATGTTGTGCCAGCGATCGGCCAGCTTGATGAGAATGACGCGGACATCGCGCGCCATTGCCATGAGCATTTTGCGAAAATTGTCAGCTTGCGCCTGCTCGTAGGATTGGTGCTCGATGCGGCCCAGCTTGGAAACGCCATCGACAAGCTCGGCTGCTACCTTGCCAAAACGCTGGGCGATTTGTTCCTTGGCTACCGCGGTGTCTTCCATGACATCGTGGAGCAGACCGGCGATTAAGGCTTGGGTATCGAGGTGCCAGTCGGCCAGGGTTTCGGCGACCGCCAAAGGATGCGAAATATACGGATCGCCGCTACTGCGCAATTGGCCGCGATGCGCCAACTCTGCATAGTCGAAGGCAGCGCCGACGGTGGCGATTTCTTCTGGCTTTAGGTAGGTAGCGAGCTTGGCATTAAGTCGTTCCAGGTCCTCCGCCAGGTCGACCGGCGGATGCATGTCGAGCGGAATGATGGGCGGTTCTTCGGCGAACGAAGGATCGAACGCGGCAGACATTGGCCCTATCCGCCCTCATTGCGGTCAGGTTTGACCGCGGTTGAGGATTTCCAGACCGACCAACCCGGCGGCGATTTCACGCAAGGCGACCACGGTGGGTTTGTCCCTGCCCGCATCGATCAGCGGCGTCCCGCCCATGGTCAGTTGACGGGCGCGATACGTGGCTACCAGGGTCAACTGGAAACGGTTGGGAATGCGCTTGAGACAATCATCTACGGTGACACGGGCCATGGCTTATTCCTGGTCGAGAATACGGAAAATTTCTGGATGGCGGGCTTGCTGACAGGAGATGCGAAGGCGAGAGGCTTGCACTGCGGCCAACAGATCGTCGAGAGCAACCTGCAAATCATTGTTGATTATAACAAAATCGTACTCCCCGACATGTCGCATCTCGGTCACCGCCACGGCCAGCCGCCGCGCAATGACATCGTCACTGTCGGTGCCACGGCCGCGCAGCCGGCTTTCCAGTTCCTGCAGTGATGGCGGCATCACGAAAATTGCCACGGCTTCAGGGAAAAGCTGTCTTACCTGGCTCGCCCCCTGCCAGTCAATTTCAAGCAGCACATCCTGGCCGTCCTGCAAACGCTGTTCAAGCCAGGGCCGCGAGGTACCGTAGCAGTTGCCGTGAACTTCGGCGCATTCGACAAAGTCGCCGCGCTGGCGCATGGCAGTAAAGCTGGTACCGTCCACAAAGTGATATTCGCGCCCATCCTGCTCCCCGGCGCGCGGCAGTCTGGTGGTATGCGACACCGACAGGCCGACGCGTTTATCGCGCTCCACCAACATGCGCACCAAGGTGGTCTTGCCCGCACCGGAAGGTGCGGAAACGACGAATAGTGTTCCCGATCTCATGCGGCCAATAACTCTTTGTCGTGATTGAATCATCATAGTTAGCCCGGTTATCGGCTTTCTGCCTTTACGCATGGCCTGTATTTTCTGCGCTGGCTGATGGTATGGCGAAAGCGTCTCCGGCGCGCACGCTGAAACCGCGCAGGAAGTCTGCTACAGGTAGTCGCTTGCTTCCGGGTTGCTGCAGGGTTTGCAGGGCCAGTGCGCTTTCGCCGCAAGCGACGATAATTCCTTCAGGCCCGACCTGAAGCACCGTGCCGGGTGGGCCATTCGCTGGCACCAGCTGTGCCCGCCATATCTTGATTGACGCCCCGTCAAGTTGACCGACAGCCCCTGGAAAGGGATCAAAGGCGCGGATGGCGCGTTCGAGATCCACCGCCGATCGGCGCCAGTCCAGCATGGCTTCAGCCTTGCCGATCTTGGCCGCGTAGGTGACACCTTCTTCTGGTTGTGGCGTCGGCGGCAACATTGGTAAGCGATCAATCGCCGCGACGATCAACCCCGCACCAAGGATCGCCAGTTTGTCGTGCAATGTGGCGGCGTTGTCTGTGGCGTTGATTGGCAGTGATCCACTCAGCAGCATGGCACCCGTATCGAGGCCGGCCTCGATACGCATGATGGTGATGCCGGTCTCGCTGTCGCCGGCCTCGATGGCGCGCTGAATTGGTGCCGCGCCGCGCCAGCGCGGGAGGAGGGACGCATGGATATTGACGCAACCAAGGCGCGGGATGTCGAGCACCGCCTGCGGCAGGATCAGGCCGTAGGCAGCCACCACAAGGAGGTCGGCAGCGCCGCCGGCGGCGAGCTCATGCAGCTTTTGGTGCGACGCCGGATCCCTGAGCATCTCCGGTTGGTACACCGGCAGTCCATGGGCCAACGCGATTTTCTTGACGGCCGAAGCTTGTACCTGCATTCCTCGGCCTGAAGGTCGATCAGGCTGAGTGAGTACCAACGTCACCTGGTGTCCCGCAGCCAGAATCGCCTGTAGTGCGGCGGCGGCGAACTCCGGCGTTCCGGCGAAAACGATTTTCAAGCGGAGCTGGCAGCCAGCTTGGCGAGCTTGTTCAACTTGTGCTTGATACGCGCTCGCTTGAGAATGGAAAGGTAATCGACAAATACCTTGCCATGGAGATGATCGATCTCGTGCTGGACGCAAACGGCGAGCAAACCCTCAGCCTCGAGTTCGAAACTTTCGCCATGCACATTGAGTGCGCGGGCACGAATCTGATGGCTGCGTTTGACCATTTCGTAGATCCCCGGGACCGAGAGGCAGCCTTCCTCGGATATGCATTCGGCCTCTCCGCGCTGAAGGATTTCCGGATTGATCAAGGTAAGCAGTTGCGATTTGTCTTCGGACACGTCGATGACGATGACCTGCCGATGGACATCCACTTGGGTCGCGGCGAGGCCGATGCCCGGGGCTGCGTACATGGTCTCGGCCATGTCGGCGACGAGGCAGCGTAGCGTGTCGTCAACGCGCTCGACCTTGGCCGCCTTCTTGAAAAGACGGGGATCGGGATAGTGCAGAATGGGTAGCAGGGCCATGATCTCTGTCGGCGAAGAGTGACTATTCTTGACGAGTGCTAAATGTTTATCTTGCTGAATTAGGCGATTGTGGGCAGAATTTAATGCAATCTGTCACTTCGGTGGCAAACTCAGTGAGGTGTGCCATGTTGGCCCGCATTATATCTGTCCTGATTCTTTGTTTCTCAAGCGTCCTTGCCTTGGCGCAATCGTCCCATCCGATAGAGCTGGCGGGCGATGCGCCTGACCGACACATCGTCGTCCCCGGGGATACGCTATGGGATGATAATGCCGGCGTAAGGAATGATGCTTATTATCGCGACAATTGGCGCTAAAGCCATCAAGTAGGCCGCGCAAC
>CAISUK010000727.1 GCA_903888645.1 uncultured Pseudomonadota bacterium
ACTTTTTTGCGTTTATTTGAAAATATTTTTCGCGGCGCGGAAATGCCTTCGGCATCCGGCTGCGGTTGCGAGTGTCTAAACTTCAGTTTGAGATATTAACGGTGCCATGATTGTTTGGCGCAGCATCAGGAATGGCTGTGCCGGGACCAGCGAACTGGCGAGTTTAACTGACAGTAGGATTTGGTTTCATGTGCGCATACCTACCTCGGCCTCAGCGTGATTGCAGAAGGCGTCGAAACTTCTGAACAGCGAGGCTTCCTCGCCGAAGCAGGCTGCCCTACCTATCAGGGCAATTTCCTCTCTCGTCCGTTGCCAATCGAGGGTTTTGAGAAGTTCGCGCAGCAGGTTTGATAGTGGGAACGCAGCAATCTCAGAACGCTGCATGCACAGCGACGGCCTGGCTTCCCACAAACTGGCCCGCGCTCAGGCAAGTAACGTTTTCAGCGTGACGAAGTCACCATAGTCACCATGCGCATACAGCAAGGGTCCAGCCACAGCTGCGCGTAGTTCGACGACCTCGATTTCGCCGAACAAAATGCCATGCGTGGGCAGTTCCACCGCCTGAGAAATCCTGCAATCGAAGCTGGCCAGTGCGCTCGCCAGGATCGGTGCACCGGTGGCAAGGGTGCTCCAGGAGCCTTCGGCGAATCTTTCCTCGCCAGCGACGGCTCCAGCAAAACGCTCGGCCAGCGGGCGATCACTGGCCGACAGGACATTAACGGCAAACACTCCGGCTTCATGAATGGCGTTGTAGGAGCCACTTTGCCGATTGACGCAGCAGAGCAGGGTTGGCGGTGCCAGCGAGACAGAACAGACGGCGGTTGCCGTCAACCCGCTGCGCCTGCCGTTGGGGCCCAGCGTTGTAACGATACATACGCCGGCGGCAAGGCAACGCATACCCGCTTTGTAGGATTCAGTGTCGACTGCCATGCTCTCCGGTCTCGCTTTTTTGTTAATCAACGCCATGAGCGGGCGGCAATCCGCACTGCTGCTCGGGAAATCGATAATACACTGTGACCCCTACCGGTTTGAGCCAAATCCGGAGACCATGGGCGACCCAGGGCAAATGAGCGGAGCGCACAGCGCTTTCACGAATCGACGGTGAAGGCTATCCTCCCGACTTTGACTACGACTCAAATCGACTGCCGAAATGCCAATCATGTTCCGCCACGCCTTTATTGCATCGATGGCCTGCATCGCCTCCTGCTTCGCTAGCAGCTCGGCTGTATCCGCCGACCACATCGTCTATGCGGTCGGCGATGTTGCCGAATGCAGCGGCGATCCGCACGAATCGCCTGCATACCGCACTGCCGCGCTGGTTCCTGCGGGTGCCACGCTATTGCTGGTAGGAGACGCGGTATATCCGGTGGGTGAGCGTGAGCATTTTGATCGTTGCTATGAGCCCACTTGGGGCCGGCATCGGCCAGCAACGCTCCCGGTACCCGGCAATCACGAGTACTACGCGAAAGATGCGCGCGGCTATTTCGATTATTTCGGCGCTGCGGCGGGCGTGAACGGCTATGTCTCGATGGATATCGGTAGCTGGTTGGTGATCGGCCTCAACAGCAACCTCAGCGGCGTCGCACTCGATCTGCAGGAACGCTGGCTGAGCCAAATTCTTGAAAGGAAGAGTACGGCCAAGAAGTGCATCCTGGCTTTCTGGCATCACCCGCTGTTTTCATCGCGGCGCCGCGGCAAGGGCGCGGAGGGAATGAAAAGCGCCTGGAAGTTGCTCGAGGCGCATCATGCAGATGTATTACTCAACGGTCATGAGCATTTCTACGAGGCCTTTGCGCCACAGAATATTGAGGGTGCAGCCAACGCGGCCGGGTTGCGCGAGTTCATCGTCGGCACAGGTGGCGGCGAACTGGATGATACCGATGGTGGCGAACGGGCGGCGAATAGCCGGGTATGGTTAAAGACCTTCGGCGTGCTCAAGCTGACTCTGGCTGAGGGCGGTTATCGCTGGCAATTTCTGGTTGAGGGCGGCAAGGTGCTCGACAGCGGCAGTGCTTCCTGCCATCGTTGAACAAGCGGGCTAGCGGGTTTCGCCGCGCGGTGCGCGGCAAGGCATCAATTCGACGGAATTGACTGTGTCAGTATTTTTCCATCACTTCAAACATCTTGAGAGTCTGGCCCGCCGCTGGCTTGCAACGCTGCGCGCCAGCCGGCTCTATGTTCCCGCTGTCGGGGTAATGGCACTCGGCGCGACGGCGTCGATGTCGATACCGGTAACAACGCTGTTGATCATTGCGGTGCTGGTCGATACCAGGCGATGGCTCTGGTCCTGGCTGGCTGCGAGCCTGGGCAGCGCCATCGGTGGTGTGTTCCTGGTCATGGGCTTTTATCATCTTGGCTGGGCGCAGATTTATGCGCTGTTTCCGGATTTCGCCGAGTCCGCGTCTTGGCAACGGGTTACGCAGTGGGTACTCGATTACGGCGTGGTTGCGCTTGCCTGGATCGCTGCGCTACCGCTGCCCCAGACACCCGCACTCGTTCTCTGCGGCGTTTCCAAACTCCCGCTGACGAGCGTGTTTTTCGCCATGCTCCTCGGCAAGTTGGTGAAGTACGGCGTTGTGGCTTGGCTGGCTGCACACTTCCCGAGGAAATTCGCCGAGTTTCGCAATGCGCCAACGGCCTGAGGCACCAGTCTCCGCATTTCGGTAAACCACAGCTTCGGTAAACCACAATCGACGCACCGCGCCGATGCCGGGACAATTGCGCAAGCTGCCTGACGGACAAAGGCAGCAAAACCGGCAATCGGAGGAGACCGACATGAAAAAAATGACCAGCCATTTGTATTTCTGGGTACTGATGGCGATCCTCGCCGGCGGTACGCTGGGTTTTCTTGCACCCGCTACCGCGGTAACCTTGAAGCCGCTCGGCGACGGCTTCATCTCGCTGGTAAAGATGTTGATCAGTCCGGTGATATTTTGTACCGTCGTGCTCGGTATCGCAGGTGCCGGCGACATGAAGAAGGTTGGCCGGGTCGGCGGCAAGGCCCTACTGTATTTCGAAGTGGTGTCGACGCTGGCGCTGTGCATTGGTCTGCTCATCATGAACTTCATTCGCCCGGGCGATGGCTTCAATGTCGACCCCAAGACGCTCGACGCCAAGGCGGTGTCCAACTACGCCAAGGTCGCCTCCGAACAAAGTACGGTCGATTTCATCCTGCATATCGTGCCGAAGACGTTTACCGACGCCTTCACCGGCTCCGGCGATCTGCTGCAGGTGCTGCTCGTCGCCATCCTGTTCGGCTACGCCATGATGCACATGGGCAAGACCGGCCAGGCCGTGCATCATTTCATCGAAGAATGTTCGCATATTTTCTTCGCCATGATGAACACCATCATGAAACTGGCGCCGTTGGGGGCCGGCGGCGCCATGGCCTTCACCATCGGCAAGTACGGGGTGGCGGCGCTCAAGCCGCTGGCCGCGCTGATGGGCAGCTTCTACCTCACCTGCATATTGTTCGTGCTGGTCGTGCTGGGCACCATCGCGGCGCTGGTCGGTTTCAATATCGTGCGCTTCATCATTTACATCAAGGAAGAACTTCTGACGGTGCTGGGCACCTCGTCTTCCGAGTCGGCGCTGGTACCGCTGATGAACAAGCTGGAAAAACTCGGCTGCTCGAAGTCGGTGGTCGGCCTTGTCGTACCTTCCGGCTATTCGTTCAACCTCGACGGCACCAACATCTATCTGACGATGGCTGCCCTGTTCGTGGCCCAGGCACTCAACATAGATCTGACGCTGACTCAACAGCTGACCATGCTTGGCGTCGCCATGCTGACCTCCAAGGGTGCTTCCGGAGTCACTGGTGCCGGCTTCATCACCCTGGCGGCGACTCTGGCAGTGGTGCCCTCGGTGCCGGTGGCCGGGCTGGCGCTTATTTTGGGTATCGACCGCTTCATGTCGGAGGCGCGGGCGCTGACCAATTTCGTCGGCAACGGCGTCGCCACGATCGTAGTTTCGAATTGGGAGAAAGAACTTGATCGGGACAAACTGGCGTCCGAGCTGCGCTCAACTGGCCAGGTTATCGGAGCCGATGACGCGCTGGCGGCAGCGTAACAATCTCGCGTTCGGTTGCGCCATAGACAACGGCGTGGAAGGATATTCCACGCCGTTGTCTTTATTGGTCCCCCGCCTGTGTCGTTAGGCCGGCATCCTGAACCTGGGTCCAGAGTGGCCACGTTCCTGCCGCATCAGGTGCACCCGGCTAGGGGTGCTCACAACAGCGGCGTCATTGGTTCGCGACCGATGCCAATCAGCATTGGTTCAAGGAATATATGGCCTTGACGAACACTGCAGGGGATTACTGGGATCACGGCCTGCGACGGATCAGAACATCAGAACATTAAAACAATGGTTCCTGCTGCTCCGCGATCGCCGCATCAAGCCGAGATTCGATGGCTTCGATTCTACGCCGAAACAACTGCCTGTCAAAAGGTTCGGAACC